>JANPGL010000084.1:0-14743 GCA_031423915.1 Actinomycetes bacterium
GTGGTGGCCGAGCTGGCGTACACCGGTCGCCGCATGCCCGCGGCGCGGGCGCACCAGGTCGGCCTCGTGAACGAGGTGTACCCGGATCACGCCACGATGATGGAGGCGGTGCTGGCGACGGCGGCGGAGATCGCCTCGAAGAGCCCGCTGGCGGTGTACGGCACCAAGAAGACGATGCAGTACGCCCGAGAGCACACGGTGGCCGACGGGCTCGACTACATCGCCACGTGGAACGCCTCGATGCTGGACCCCGCCGAGATGGGCGAGGCGTTCGCGGCGATGGCCGACAAGCGGCCGCCGACGTTCCGCGACCTGCCACCCGTGCGGCGTCACGGCTGACGACGCCGCGGGTTACCCCCGGATCACCGGCACCGAACGGGGACCACGCACCTGGCCGCCCGTCCACGTGACCCGCTCGGGGTCGGCGAGACGGAAGGCCGGGACCCGCTCGAGCCACACCTGCAGTGCGACCCGAAGCTCCATGCGGGCCAGGTTCGAGCCGCCACACCGGTGGATGCCCGACCCGAACGCCAGGTGCCGGTTGTGCTGCCGATCGAGCAGCACCTCCTCGGGCCGGTCGAACACCGCGGCATCGTGGTTGGCGGCGGGGAACGACAGCAGCACGCGTCGACCGCTCGACACCGGGCACCCCGCCACCGAAGTGTCCTGCGTGGCGATCCGGCCCATGGTGACGGGCGCGTAGGCCCGCAGCAGCTCCTCGATGGCGGTGGGCCACAGGTCGGGCTGCTCGCGCAGCTGGGCGGCCTGATCGGGGCGCTGGGCCAGGTGCCAGAGCGACGAGCCGATGGCCGACCACGTCGTGTCGATGCCGGCGACCAGCAGCAGCCCGAGGTTGCCCAGGATGTCGCGGTCGGGCAGGGGCTCGCCGGCGTCGGTGGTGCCCTGCACGAGGCGCGTGATCAGGTCGTCGCGCGGGTTGGCCCGCCGATCGGCCACCTCGCCGGCGAAGTAGGCGAGCAGGTCGACGAACGCCACGGCGCGGCGTTCGGGATCCTGCGCGCCGAACTCGATGATGTCGCGCACCCAGCTGATGAACCGATCGGTGAGCTCCTCGGGAATGCCCAGGATCCGCCCGATGACGCGCACGGGGATCTGCTGCGCGTAGTCGACGGCCGCGTCGACCTCGCTCCGGTCACCCAGGCGGTCGACCAGCGTGTGGCACAGCGCACGGGTGATCGGTTCGTAGGTGGCCGTCACCGCGGGCGACAGGCTGGGCAGGATCATGCGTCGCGGTCCGGCGTGGTCGGGCGGGTCCGAGTTGATGATCGAGCGCGGCCGGTTCGGATCCCGGAAGTTCTCGAGCGACGGCGTGGACGAGGTCCCCAGCGTCGAGGTGAGGGCGGCGGTGTTGGCCGCCGCCTCGACGACCGCGTCGTAGCCGATCACGAGGTGCGAGCCGCCGTACCTCTCCGACGTGATGACCGGGCACTCGGCTCGGAGCCCGGCCCAGACGCCGTAGGGGTCCCGCACGAACCCGTCGTCGAACAGGTCGTAGTCGCTGCTCCAGTCGACGACCGCGTCCCGCTCGCCGATGACCGGTGCCTCGTAGCTCATGCCGACGCCTCCCTCCGGCCGCCCCTCGACCGATGGTCCGAGGATACCGTCGGACGTGCGTCCCGATCGACGGGACGGGCCGTCGTCGCGTAGGCAACGACCTGCTCCGTCACCCGATCACGGCTGATACGGGTGACGCACGTCACAGTCTCTAGGATTCGTCTGCGCGACGCCGATCAGGGACCCGACGCAACCGTCAAGATCTTGAAGCAAGGCCGGCGAATGGCGAAGGGAAAACCGTGACCGCGACCGATCGGCTCGTCGAGACAGGTCTGTTCGACCTGCTCGGGCGCAGCGCGGTGATCACGGACGCCGACGGCAGGATCGACTCGGCCACCGCTGACCTCGACGTTCAGGTCGGCGCGCGGGCTGCCTCGCTGGCGCTGCCGACGACCGCTCGGTGCTGGACCTCGAGCCGATTCGGCACCCGGTCCGCCAGCCTGTGGCAGGTGCCGGTCGGCGACCGGCACCTCGTCCTCGTCGACGATCCCGAGCGGACATCGCCGCCTCGCACCCTGCTCGTGTTCGCTCCCTCGCCCGGTCACGACGACGCCGTCGTGGCCGTCGATCCCCTGCCGTCGTCGACCGGCGGCGCCGCCTCGCTGCGGCCGATCCCGGCGTCGCTGCTGCGCGCCGTGCTCGACGGTGCCGGTCGGGACGCCCCGGATGCCGACCTGGCGGCCTGGCTCCCACCGCACGACGAGGCGCGGTTCGTGGCGCTCGGCGCCGTCGTGGTCGGCGTGCTGACGCCCACGCTCGCGCCGTCCTCCATGGCGCTGCCACTGGAAGACGGTCCGTTCCTGGGTTTGTCGGAGGCCCTCGAGGAGGGCGTGGCGCTGTTCGTACCCGTGTTCGCCGAGGGGGTGCTGACCGCGCTCGACCTCGTGTACGAGAACGACGCGCAACGCGCCTTCAGCGGCCGGCGGCCTCTGCCGACGCGGCTGGCGGATCGCGCCCACTTCGGCCGCCTGATCGACACGGCCCGGCAGGCGTGGGAGCAGGGCAGCGCCCAGCACTTCCGCCTCGACAACCGCGACGGCCACCACCCGACGGGCGACCGCGTCGTGCTCGACATCCGGCTGGAACGCCACGGCGACTTCGTCCTCGGCGTGACCCAGGACCGGTCGTCGCTGCTCGCCGCCGAGGGCCAACGCAACCGCGCCGAGGACCTGCTGGCGCGCAGCCTCAACCAACTGCCCGACCAGAGCTGCGTGTGCGACCCGACGTTCGACGACTCGGGACGGGTGGTCGACGCCCGCGTCGTCTACACGAACGAGGCATCAGGCGACCACCTGGTCGGCAAGTTGGCGTCCGAGGCCTTCTACGACCCGTTGCTGTTCGTGGACGCGGCGAACGAGACCTGGGCGACGAACGGGACCGTCCGCTACTCGTTCGCCTACACCGGCAGCTCCGGTGAGGTGACCTTCGAGGCCACCGTGGCCCGCTGCGGCAGCGTCATCCTGTCGACGCTCGCCGACAGGACCTGGGAGCAGCGCACCCGGCGAGCGCTCGACGAGTCCGACCGGCGCTACCGCATGACGACCGAGGCCCTGCCGCTCGGCGTTGCCCTGTTGCGCGTGCCCGGCGACCCGTCCGAGATCGAGCCCGAGCTGCTCTACCTCAACCCGGCGATGGCCGACGGGGTCGGCGAGGACCCCCTCGGTCGGCCGACCGTCGACGTGTTCCCTCTGTGGGCCGAGCACGGTCGCGACCTCGTCAGGCGGGCCTGGCTAGCCGGCGGCGACGTGGCCACGCTGGACCTCGACAACCTCGACGGGACCCTGACGGACCGGCTGCCGCGATGCAGTCTCCACCTCGAGGCCCGCTGCTCGGGCGACCAGGCCGTCGTCGTCGTCGCCGACCGCACCCGCGAGGCCACCGCGGCCCGCGAGGTGGCCCGGACCCACGAGCGGCTCGAGCGCGTGCTCGGCTCGCTCGACGAGGCCATCCTCGTCGTCGACGATCAGCTCCGCGTCGTGCTCGACAACGACGCCGCCCGCCGCACGTTGCGAACGGACAGCCCGATCACGATGGAGCAGTTGCTCGAGCTCGAGGCGTACGACGCCGCCGGGAACCCTTTCACCGTCGGCGACGGACCGGTCTCGCGCTGCATCGCCACGGGCGAGCCGTTCGACAACCTGATCATCCAGCTGCGGCTGCCGAACGTCCCGGGCCGAACCTGGCTGCGTGTCGGTGTGCAGGTGCTCGAGCTCGAACACGGCCGAGGCGGCGTGCTGGTCACGGCCACGGACATCACCGACACGCTGCTGGCCGAGGAACGCTTCCGCTCGACCATCGACGCGCTCGAAGAAGCGGTGTCGTTGTACGAGCCCGTGTTCGACGATGCGGGCGAGCTCGTCGACGCCCGCGTCCTGTACCTCAACCCGGCGTCCCTGTCGTACAACCGCAACCCCCCACCGGCCGGCTCGCTGGCCAGCCGTTCCTTCCACCACTTCGCGTCGTCCCTGGCGGCCATGCAGCAGGTGTGGCGAACCGGTCGGATCGGCGTGGACCGGGTCGACAATACCGGCCGCGACGCCGACCCCGACCTGCTGGTACGCCACTTCGACGTCACGTACTACCGCACAGGCGGCTTGCTCGTCGGCGTCGCCATCAACCGCACACCGGCGGTGGAGGCCGCGCAGGCGCTGGCGGCGGCCGATCATCGGTTCGCCGCCACCATCGAGGCGATCGACGAGGAGCTCGGGGTCTTCGCCCCCGTCCTCGACACCGCCGGCGACCTGGTGGACCTGCGCATCCTCTACGGCAACCAGAGCTGGCACGCCGGTCGCGACGACTCGGTCCCGGCCGACAGGCAGCTGCTGGTCAGCGAGTACTACGTGGACCCCGACGATTTCCTCGCCGTCGCACGTCGGGCGTGGCTCTCGGGCGAACGCCAGAACTACGTGCTGTCCAACCCGGGCCGGCTCACCTTCCCCCACATGAAGCGAGAGCACATCGAGTTCAGCGTGCTGCGCGTCGGCGACGAGATCGTGTCGGTCGGGCTCGACCGCAGCGCGGAGCAGGCCACGCTGCGCCGCCTCGTGGACGTCGCCAACCACGACCACGAGACCGGCCTGCTCTCACCCAACGGCCTGTCGTCGCGACTCGACGACCTGCTCGCCGACGGCACCACCATCGGGCTCGTCGTCGTCGAGGTCGGCCAGCTCGAGCAGGTGCAGCGCAGCTACGGGTTCCGCACCGCCGACGACGCCGTGCGCGAGATCGCCCTTCGGCTCGGTGAGGCCGCACCGAACGCGCCGGTGGCGCGGGTGGGGTCGTCGACGTTCGTGGTGGCGCTCCCCGAGGTGCGGCGCACGACCGACGTGATAGCGGCCGCCAACGAGCTGGTGGCCATCGTGCAACGCCCCGTGGATGCGGGCGGCATCCGACTCCGCCTCGACGCGTCGTCGGGCACGGTCATGTCGCCGCTGCACGGCACCGACGCCGACACCCTGATCCGCCGGGCCAAGTCGGCGGCGTGGGCGGCGATGCGCTCGCACCTGCGCTGCACCGTGTGGTCGCCCCAGCTCGAGCAGCAGGCCCCCACCCAGGAGGTCGCCCTCCTGTCCGACATCGACCGCGGCCTGGCCAACGACGAGTTCTTCCTCGACTTCCAGCCGAAGTTCACGCTGCCCGGCCTCCAGCTCGCCGGGGCCGAGGCGCTGGTGCGCTGGCGCCACCCGACGCGCGGCATCGTGCCGCCCGGCTCGTTCATCCCGCTCATCGAGGACTCGACCCTGGCCCGCCCGTTCACGGAGCACGTGATCACCGCGGCGGTGCGCCAGTGGCAGGCCCGACCCGAGCTCCACGGCCTGCGCGTGGCGGTCAACCTGCCGGCCGTGCTCGTCAACGACCCGGCGCTCGTGGAGTCGATCGCCGACGCGCTCGTGCTGGCGGGCGCCCCGGCCAGCGTCCTCGAGCTCGAGATCACCGAGCGCGGCCTCGTGGCCGGCGACGCCATCGTCCGGGCCAACCTCGACGAGCAGCGCAGCCTCGGCGCCCATCTGGCCATCGACGACTTCGGCACCGGGGCGGCCTCGCTCTCGTACCTGCGGTGGCTGCCGGTCGAATCGGTCAAGATCGACCGCACGTTCGTGCGCGACCTGGCCACCGACGCCGTCAACCGATCGGTGGTCGAGGCGTGCGTCACCGTGGCCCGAGCCCTCGACCTGGGCATCGTGGCCGAGGGCGTCGAGACCGACACCGAGGCCCGTGTCGCCGCCGAGCTCGGTTGCACGTACGTCCAGGGCTTCCTGTTCGGCCGGCCCGGCCCGCTCGACGCGGTCGTGGCGCACGCCGGGCCGCGTTCGGCCTGACGGACGCCGGCCTTCAGCCCGGCGGTAGCGCGGCCAGGAAGTCGAGCAGGGCGGCGTTCACCTCGGCGGGGCGTTCCTGCTGCGTCCAGTGGCCGCACCCCGGCAGGACGATCGAGCGGTGCAACTCGGGCAGCGTGACGGAGAACCGCTCGATGGCGGCGGCACCCCACAGCGTGGGACCGTCGCGGTCGCCGCCGACGAACAGCGCGGGGACCTCGATCGGGCGGTCGCGCCACACGGACAGGTCTTCCCAGTCGCGGTCGACGTTGCGGTAGCGGTTGAGGCCGCCGGTGAACCCGGTGCGTTCGAACTCGCCGACGTAGAAGTCCAGGTCCTCGTCCGTGAACCAGGCGGGCATGACGTCCGGGTAGGCGAAGCGGTCACGCATCTTCGCGCCGCGCGCGATCGTGGCCACCGTTCCCTTCGCCGGGTCGACGGGCGGCGCGTCGCCCGACGCCGTGAAGTAGAAGCCGAGCAGCCAGCGATGAACGTCGGCGTCGAGTTCGGCCTCGGCCCGACCGGGCTGCTGGAAGTACTCGATGTAGAACTCCTCGGTGCCAGCCATGGCGCGGAACGCCTCGCTCGGCCGCACCGCGCCCCCGCCGGCGTACGGCACCGACAGCCCCGCCACGGCGCGGAAGACGTCGGGCCGCAGGAGCGCCGAGTTCCAGGCGATCGGTGCACCCCAGTCGTGGCCGACCACCACGGCGCGCTCGGCACCGAGCGCCTCGACGAGCGCCACGTTGTCGGCCACCTTGCGCAGCATCCGGTAGTCCTCGACGGCCGGCGGCGCCGACGAGCGCCCGTACCCGCGCACGTCGATGGCGACGGCGCGATAGCCCGCGTCGGCCACCGGCCCGAGCTGGTGGCGCCACGAGTACCACGACTCGGGGAACCCGTGGACGAAGAGCACCAACGGCCCCTCCCCCGCTTCGACGCAGTGGAGGCGGATGCCGTTGACGTGTTCGATCCGGTGGCGCAGGTCGGTCATCAGGCGTCCCGCTGGGTGCCGACCTTCAGCTCCTTGAAGGGGAGCTTCGTGTCGACGGCGGGCTCGCGGGGCAGCCCGAGCACGCGGTCGCCGATGATGTTCTTCTGGATCTCGTCGGTGCCGCCGGCGATGTTGGCCGAGAAGCTCGTCAGCATCATGCGCGTGATGAGCTCGATGCGCGCACCGGGCTCTAAGGCCACCAGCTCGGGGCCGTACACGTCGCCCGACACGGACCGGATGCTGCGGGCGATGCGGGCACCGTGGAGCTTGCCGAGCGAGCCGCCGGGCCCCGGGGTCTTGCCGGCCTTCAACTCGGCGCGGGTGCGCATGGCGACGAGCGACTTCGTCGTCTCCTCGCAGTAGACCTTCATGAGCGCCTGGCGGATGTTCGGGTCGCCGATCCTGCCGAGCTTGGTGGCGTCCTCGATGAGGCGGTCGGCGTTCGGGTGCGTGACGCCGCTGGTCGAGCCGGTGCCGATGGCCACGCGCTCGTACATGAGCATGGCCGTCGCCTGGTTCCAGCCGTTGTTCAGCGTGCCGACCAGCCAGTCGGCCGGGATGCGGACATCGGTGAAGAAGATCTCGTTGAAGTGCTTCCCGCCGTCGATCTGGTGGATCGGGCGGATGTCGACGCCGGGCGCGTTCATGTCCAGGATGAACATCGAGATGCCCGCGTGCTTGGGCGCGTCGGGGTTGGTACGGGCGATGCAGATGCCGTAGTCGGACAGGTGGGCGAGCGTCGTCCACACCTTCTGACCGTTGATGACCCACTCGTCGCCGTCGCGCTCGGCCCTGGTCTGCAGGCTGGCCACGTCGCTGCCGGCGCCCGGCTCGGAGAACATCTGGCACCACACCGTGCGGCCGGCGATGTTGTCGGGCAGGAAGCGCTTCTTCTGCTCCTCGGTACCGAAGTCGCTGAGCACCGGCAGGCACATGCCGTGGCTGATGGTGAGCTCCCCCGTCATGTCCGGGTAGTGGCCGTACTCCTCGCGCCAGATGCGCTCGTGGGCCCGGCTGAGCCCGGCGCCGCCGTACTCGGTGCCGTAGACGACACCGGCCAGGCCGGCCTCGGCCAGCTTCTGCTGGAACGCTTTGGCTCCGGCCATCAGGCTCGCACCCCGGTCGTTGTTCGCACCCCGGATCGGCAGCCCCTTGGCGTGCTCGTCGAGGAACGCCCGGCAACGCTGGCGGAAGGCCTCGGCCTCTGCCTCGGACAACGTGTCGGTGTCGACGCTCATCAGGTCCCCCACTCACAGGTCGGCGTACGTGCGCCGCATACTACGAGCGACCTGGCCGAGGCCCCCAGCCGAGCCACGGCGCCGCCGCGTCAGCCCGTCCGGCCGGGTGTGCCAAGATCCCGCCGGGCCGCGGGGGCTGGCCCCGGGCCGGCGTACGGTCCCCGCCCCGGCGACCGGGGGGAACCACGTGAAGACCAAGGCCGCCGTCATCCGCTCGGCACCCGGCACCTGGGAGATCCTGGAGCTCGACCTCGACGAGCCTCGCCAGGACGAGCTGCTCATCAAGATGGTCGCATCCGGGCTGTGCCATTCGGACGAGCACATCGCCAAGGGTGACCTACCGGCCCGGCTCTACCCCGCCGCCGGTGGCCACGAGGGCGCGGGCATCGTGGCCGGCATCGGCCCCAACACCTCGGGCTGGGAGATCGGCGACCACGTGGTGCTGTCGTTCCTGCCCGGGTGCGGCCGTTGCCGGTTCTGCGCGTCGTCGATGCAGAACCTGTGCGACAACGGTGCCCTCACGATGGCGGGCTCCCGCCTCGACGGCAGCTACCGCATGACGCTCGGCGGCGAGCCCGTGGCCCAGATGGCGGGCATCGCCACCTTCAGCCAGTACTCGGTGGTCTCGACGATGTCGGCCGTGAAGGTGGCCAAGGACATCCCGCTCGACAAGGCGTGCCTCACCGGTTGCGGCGTCGGCACGGGCTGGGGGTCGGCCGTCAACTCGGCCCAGGTGGCGCCCGGTGATTGCGTCATCGTCATGGGCATCGGCGGCATCGGCATCAACGCCGTACAGGGTGCGGCACACGCCGGGGCCACCACGCTCATCGCGGTCGACCCGGTCGAGTTCAAGCGCGAGACCGCCATGCAGCTCGGCGCCACCCACGCCTTCGCCGACATCGCCGAGGCGGCCGACTACGCCCGCTCGGTCACCAACGGCCAGGGCGCCGACTCGGCCATCGTGTGCGTCGGCGTCACGAACGGCGGCCACCTGGCCGAGGCCATGGACGCGATCCGCAAGGCCGGCACGGTGGTGGCCACCGGCGTGGGCAACTTCGAGGACAAGGGCATCCCGATCTCGCCCACCCAGTTCACGCTCTACCAGAAGCGCCTCCAGGGGTCCCTGTTCGGCGCCTCGAACCCGTCACGCGACATCCCCCGGATGCTCGACCTCTACCAGGCGGGTCGCCTCCGCCTCGACGAACTGGTGACGCAGACCTACAAGCTCGAGGACATCAACCGGGGCTACGACGACATGTACGCCGGCAAGAACATCCGCGGCGTGGTCATCCACGAGCACTAGACGTCGTGCGCGCCGATGCGGCGCGGCATCCTGCGCCGCGCCGCATCCGGAGGGCCCACGGCTCGGGTCAGTGCCCGGCCATGGCGGCCTCCACCTCACCGGCCTGGAACACGCCGAGGGCACCTTTGCCGACGTTGGCGAACTTGTGGGTCACCATCAGGTAGAGGCCCTTCTCGGCGAAGCTGAACTCGACGAACCCGCCCTGCGCAGGCTGCAGGTCGAGGGCCTGGCTGCCGCCGTGGCCGGCGTCGGGCTGCAGCAGGTAGGCACCTTCCTTGTACACCGTGTCGAAGATCGTGCCGACGATGTGGAACGACGAGTTCTCCGACGGGCCGGCGTCGAGCACCCACGCCCGGATGCGCTCGCCCGGCTCCACCCGGATCGGAGCGAACTTGTAGCCGTTCACGTAGCCGTTGAACACCACGGCGTCCCACGCCTCGTGCGTCATCTTCGTCAGGTCGCCCGGCTGGCCCTGCGCGCCGAGGTACAGCTCGGACTGCACGAACACGTACTCGTGGTCGACGGCGGGAAGACCGGGCGGGTCGATGATGACGGCGCCGAACATGCCGTTGCCGATGTGGTGCAGCGCGGGAGCGGTGCCGCAGTGATACATGAAGATGCCGGCGTACTCGGCCTTGTACTGGTACACGAGCGATTCGCCGGGCTGGATCGTGCGCATCTTGTCGTTCCAGGCGACGCGGCTGGCGTGGAAGTCGATCGAGTGACCCATCTTGCCGTCGTTCACGAGCGTCACGTTGAACAGGTCGCCCACGTGGCCCCGCAGGATCGGACCCGGCACCGTGTCGGCGAACGTCCACATCTGCTGCGTCACGCCCGGCGCGACCTCGAGCACCTTCTCCGTGGCGCGGAGCGTGATGTCGTGCACGGTCGCGCCCGCGGCGGGACGCAGCGCGGCGTCGAACGGCTTCCACTCCGCCGGCGGCGTGGCTGCCGGGTCGATGGTGGCGGCATCGCTCGGCGCGTCCACCGCAGCGGACGACGCCGCAGCTGCGGCGGCCGGGCTGGTGCCGCCGACGTGGATGGCCAGCACCATGCCCGACGCCTTGTGGTTGGGCACCGTGCACCAGGCCGCGGTCTCGGCGTCGAACACACCCAGGTCGACCGTCTCGCTGGCCCCCGGCGGGAGCATCGCCGTGCCGGTCGCGCCGTTCAGCTTCAGATCGTGGATCATCGTCCCGCGGTTCGTGACCGTCAGGCGGACCGGCCGTCCTGGAGCCGCGGTGATCATCGAGGGCTGCACGGCGAACTCGACGAGCGACACGGTGAACGTCTGCGGCGCGCCGCTCGACCCTGCGGTGCTGCGACCCGACGTGGCCAGCCCGACGATCCCGAGCAGCAACGCCACGAGGGACACGGCCACGACGAAGGCCCAGCCGAATAGGCCGCCGGCCGGGCGCGGCGCACCGCCCGAGGGCGGCGGCGCCGGGGCGTACGCCGCTCGGGGCGGCGCATCCGAGCGTTGGGATGCTCGGGCGAGGACATCGGTCATGGGGCCCTCCTCGGGTCCGTCCGTGGGGCCGTCGCCGGCAACCACGAGTCTCTGAGTCCGAGACTTATCGACTTCCCCTGGACCCGGCCAGAGGCCAAAGGCCCGGGGCGCAGCCACCGGTCTCGGCTCCCGGCGAGACACCCGCGTCTCTCGCCGAGCCGAGAGTCGACTCTGGTGACGCAGGCCTACAAGCTCTGTACGCCGGCAAGAACATCCGCGGCGTGGTCATCCACGAGCACCGAGGGGCGTCACGACGGCGCCGAGCCCACGACCAGGGTGACGTCCTCGCCGTGCACGACGCTCGGGGCCAGGCCGGCGCGCCGCAGGATCGCGACGGCGGCCGACGTCTGGACCTCGGCGATCTCGCTCGACAGGTGACCACCCGGCGCCAACCACGCCCTGGCCCCCGACGCCACCCGCCGGAACACGTCGAGGCCGTCCGGGCCACCGTCGAGCGCACCGCGGGTCTCGTGGACGCGGAACTCCGTTGGCAGGAAGACGATCTCGTGGCTCGGCACGTACGGCACGTTGGCCAGCAGGATGTCGATGCGTCCCCGCAGCGAGACGGGCAGGGCGGCGAACAGATCGCCCTCGTGGACCCGGGCGCCCACGGCGGCGAGGTTGCGACGGGCGCAGCGGACCGCCGCGGGATCGAGGTCCGCGGCGTGGAGCTCGACGCCGAGCGGCGCACCCAACCGCGTGGCCACCACCAGACCCAGCGCGCCGGTACCGCAGCACAGGTCGACCACGACCACCGGACGGCGCCGGCCGGCCAGCGCCACGGCGTGGTCGACGAGCGCCTCGCTACGGTGTCGGGGCACGAAGACGCCGGGCTCCACGTCGACCCGCACCTCGGCGAACGCCGCCCAACCGAGCACGTGCTCGAGGGGCTCGCCAGCCACACGCCGGTCGACGAGGCCGGTCAGCTCGTCGTGGGTGCGAGCCTGCCCGGTCAGCAGCGCCGCCTCGGCCTCGGCCAACACGCAGCCGGCGGCTCGCAGCTGCTCGACGACGTGGGCCACGGCGGCCGCAGGGAACGGGGACACGGGACGCCTCGGGCAGGACGGCAGCGGGGACGACGGCAGCGGAACGGACCCTACCCGGCCGCTCCCTTCCGGCGGCCGGCCCGGCCGTGTTGCCGAGCGGTTCCGCTGGTGTGAACCCTGTGTGTCGTCGGCGCCGACCCCCACGCGGGTGCGCTAGGAACGCTCCGTGAACCTGTCGCCCAAGGACGTCGACAAGCTGCTGCTGTCGGTCGCCGCGATGCTGGCGCGTGAGCGGCGGGCCCGGGGGCTGAAGCTCAACTACCCCGAGTCGGTAGCGCTGCTCAGCTCGTTCGTGATGGAGGGCGCTCGCGACGGCCGCACCGTGGCCGAGCTGATGCAGACGGGCCGGGCCGTGCTCGCCCTCGACGATGTGATGGACGGCGTGGCCGACCTGCTGCACGAGGTGCAGGTCGAAGCCACGTTCCCCGACGGCACCAAGCTCGTCACGCTCCACGCACCGATCGTGAGATGACCGCCACCGAGGAGCGACCATGAGACCAGGAGAGGTGATCGCCGCGGACGGCGACATCGAGATCAACCCCGGCCGCGAGCGCATCACGCTGCGCATCGAGAACACGGGCGACCGGCCCGTCCAGATCGGCTCCCACATCCACGTGGCCGACGTGAACGGCGCGCTCGCCTTCGACCGCGCCGCTGCGGTCGGCTTCCGTCTCGACGTACCGGCCGGCACCGGGGTGCGCTTCGAGCCGGGACTCGCCCGGGAGGTCACGCTCGTGCGCCTGGCCGGCGCTCGCCACGTGCCGGGCATCCAGATCAGGGACGACGCGTCGTGAGGATCTCCCGTCAGCGCTACGCCGAGCTGTACGGCCCCACCGTGGGCGACCGCGTCCGCCTCGGCGACACCGACCTGTTCATCTCGCCCACCGAGGACCGCACCGTGCCGGCCGGCCCCGGCGACGAGGCGGTGTTCGGTGGCGGCAAGGTCATCCGCGAATCGATGGGCCAGGCCACGCGGTCCACCATCGACCTGGTCATCACCAACGTGCTCGTGCTCGACTGGTGGGGCGTCGTGAAGGCCGACGTGGGCGTGCGCGACGGCCGGATCGTGGCCGTCGGCAAGGCGGGCAACCCCGACATCTCGGACGGCATCCACCCCGAGCTCGTCATCGGCCCCTCCACCGAGGTGCTGGCCGGCGAACGGCGCATCCTCACCGCCGGCGCCGTCGACTGCCACGTCCACCTGATCTGCCCGCAGATCCTCGACGAGGCGCTCGCCGCCGGGATCACCACCATCGTGGGCGGCGGCACCGGTCCGGCCGAGGGCACCAAGGCCACGACCGTCACGCCGGGCGCCTGGTACCTCGGCCGCATGCTCGAGGCGCTCGACGGCTGGCCGATCAACGTGGCGCTGCAGGCCCGCGGCAACACCGTGTCGCAGGACGAGATGGCGACGGCGGCGCGCAACGGCGCGTCGGGCTACAAGCTCCACGAGGACTGGGGCACCACGCCCGCAGCCATCGACGCCTGCCTGCGTGCCTGCGACCGCTTCGGCCTGCAGGCCGCGCTGCACACCGACACGCTCAACGAGGCCGGCTTCGTGCAGGACACGCTGCGCGCTATCGACGGACGGACGATCCACAGCTACCACACCGAGGGCGCCGGCGGCGGCCACGCCCCCGACATCATCACGGTGGCCTCGTTCGCCAACGTGCTCCCGTCGTCGACGAACCCGACGCGGCCCCACACGGTGAACACGATCGACGAGCACCTCGACATGCTCATGGTCTGCCACCACCTGAACCCGCGCGTCCCCGAAGACCTGGCCTTCGCCGAGAGCCGCATCCGCCCCTCGACCATCGCCGCCGAGGACTGGCTGCACGACATGGGCGCCATCTCGATCATCGGCTCCGATTCGCAAGCCATGGGCCGGGTGGGTGAGGTGGTGACGCGCACGTTCCAGACGGCGCACGTCATGAAGGCCCGGCGCGGCGCGCTCGACGGCGAGCCGGTGGCCGGCGCCGACAACCTGCGCGCCCAGCGCTACATCGCCAAGGTGACGATCTGCCCGGCGCAGGCCCACGGCCTGGACGACGAGGTGGGCTCCGTCGAGCCGGGCAAGCTCGCCGACCTGGTGCTGTGGGACCCCGCGTGGTTCGGCGTGCGACCGAGCGTGGTGGTGAAGGGCGGCATGATCGCCTGGGCCCAGATGGGCGACGCCAACGCGTCGATCCCCACGCCCCAGCCGGTGTGGGCCCGACCCATGTTCGGCGCCGCGCTGGCCCACCGCACGTCGGTGGCGTGGGTGGCCCCCGCCGCGCTGGAAGACGGCCTGGCCGACCGCCTGGCGGTGCGCCGCCCGCTGGTGGCCGTGAAGAACATGCGCGGCCTCACCAAGGGCGAGCTGAAGGCCAACGGCGCGCTCCCCCACATCGAGGTCGACCCGCGCACGTTCGAGGTGCGCATCGACGGCACCCCGGTGCGGGAGGACCCCGTGGCGTCCCTCCCCCTCGCCCAGCGCTACGCCCTGTTCTGATGGGCGCGCGCTGATGGAAGCCCTGCTGCTCCTGGCCGACGGTCGCTTCCCCGGAGGCAGCTACGCCCACTCCGCCGGGCTCGAGGCCGCGGTGGCCGACGGCGCCGTGCACGACGCCGTCACCCTCGAGGCCTTCGTCGCAGGCCGCCTCGTCACGACCGGGCTCACGGAAGCGTGGCTCGCCGCCGGCGCGGCCGCAGCCGGAGTGGCCGCAGGCGGGGTGGCCGACCCCGACGCGCTGGCGCTCCTCGACGCCGAGTGCGAGGC
>JANPGL010000085.1:0-11276 GCA_031423915.1 Actinomycetes bacterium
CGAGCCGTCCCTCGAACGTCCGGGTCGGCGGCGTGGGCGTGATCCCCTCGAAGTCGAACGCCCCGAGGAAGCGGCGGAACAGCGTGCCGACCTCGCCCCCGTCGGCGTTCAACGCGGCGAGCATGGCGGGCGGCACCTCGGCAATCTGGGGGGCGGCGGCCGCCGACGCCACGATCTCGGCGTCGGGGACGAGCTGGTTCCCGTAGCAGTGGTCGCCGTTGGCATGGGTGTTCACGAGCGACCGGATGGGGGCCGTGCGAACGTGGGCGCTCATGGCGTCGAGCATGCGGCGGGTGAGGCGGAGATCGAAGAGGGTGTCCACCAGCAGCGAGGATCCGTCGCCGACGGCCAGACCTGCGTTCGACCAGCCCCAGCCCCCGTCGGGCTGGAGGTAGGCGAACACGCCGTCGGCCACCTCGTGCAGGCCCTCGACGTAGGCAGGGGCGACCATGCCCCCTTTGCTAGCAGCCCGGCAGGGGTGCGCGCCGACGTTCCGACCTCCGGATCTCCACCCGCCGGAGGACGAGTAGCGTGCGGGCACACCGCTCCGGAGAGGGACGCCATGCGACAGTTGTCCGGCATCGACAACGGGTTCCTGGCCATGGAGGGACCCACGAACTTCGGTCATGTGTCGTCGATGACCATCTACGACCCGTCCGGCGCGCCCGGCGGCGCCGGCTACGAGGCCACGTACAAGCTCCTCGAGGAGCGCATGCACATGGTGCCGCTCTTCCGGCGGCGGCTCGTGGAGGTGCCGCTCGGCCTCGATCTCCCCTACTGGGTCGAGGACCCCGAGTTCGACCTCGACTTCCACGTCCGCCACCACGCCGTTCCGCCGCCCGGCACCGACGAGCAGCTCGCCGAGGTGATCTCGCGCATCGTGGCCCGGCCGCTCGACCGCAGCCGTCCCCTGTGGGAGATGTACATCATCGAGGGCCTGGCCGGTGGACGCATCGCCCAGCTCACCAAGATCCACCACGCCGCCATCGACGGTGCCGCCGGCGCCCAGCTGCTCGCCGCGCTGCTCGACACCGACCCGACGTTCCGACCCACGACCGGCACCGTCGACACGTGGGAGGCCGAGCGCATCCCGAGCGACGCCGAGCTGCTGCAGCGCACGGCGTTCGAGTACGTCCGGCGCCCCGAGAAGATGATCCGCCTCGGCGTCCGCACGCTGCGGGACCTGGCTGCCGCCACGCAGAGCGGAGGGCTCCGGGCCATCGCCGACATGGCCGCCCAGCCCCTCCCCGGGCCGGTCGGCCAGCTCGTCCGCAACCGGCTGCGAGGTGGGCACGAGGTCGACACGCCGCCCGCGCTGCCGCTCACGGCTGCGCCCCGGACACCGTTCAACCGGACCATCTCGGCGCATCGGCGCTTCGCCTTCGTCAACGTGCCGCTCGCCGACGCGAAGCGCATCAAGAACGCCTACGGGTCCACGCTCAACGACGTGGTGATGGCGCTCTGCTCGGCCACGCTGCGCCGCTACCTCGACGAGCGGGCCTGCCTGCCCGACGAGCCGCTGGTGGCGATGGTCCCCGTGTCGATCCGCACCGGGTCCGAGGAGGACACGTACCAGAACCGCGTGTCGGCGTTGTTCGCCAACCTCCACACCCACGAGAAGGATCCGGTCGACCGGCTCCACGGCATCTCGGCCTCCATGAGGGCGGCCAAGGAGATGCACGCCGCCATACCGGCCGAGCGGCTCACCGACTTCGCCCAGTTCGCCCCGCCGGCCCTGGCGGCGCGCGCCATGCGCCTCTACCAGCGCACGAGGGTGGCCGACCGCATGAACCCGCCGTTCAACCTCGTGATCTCCAACGTGCCGGGCCCCAACGAGCCGCTGTACTCGGCCGGCGCCCGGCTCGAGCACTTCTACCCGGTGTCGACCATCGTCGACGGCCAGGGCCTCAACATGACGGTGCAGAGCTACAACGGCAGCCTCGACTTCGGTTTCCTCGCCTGCCGCAAGCTCGTGCCCGACCTGTGGGACCTGAAGGGGTATCTGCTCGACGCCGTTCAGGAGCTGCTCGACACGCTGTGAGTGTGGGTCCGAGCTGACAGCGGGCACTGACGACGAGCACCACGGCGGCGGGCGCCCTGCCAAGATGCACGCACTGTGAGCATCACCGACTCCCCCGAGTGGCGCGCCCTGCGAGCCCACGCCGACACCATCGAACGCACCCCCTTGCGGGAGCTGTTCCGGAGCGACCCCGCGCGCACCGATCGCCTGGTCTTCTCGGTCGGCGATCTCCGCGTCGACCTGTCGAAGCAGCGCGTCGACGGTGAGACCGTGCGGCTGCTGCTGGCCCTGGCCGCCCGGGCGGGAGTGGCCGAGCGGCGCGATGCCATGTTCGCCGGCGAGCACATCAACTCGACGGAGGACCGTGCGGTGCTCCACACGGCGCTGCGCGCCCCGCGCGGTGCGACGGTGCTCGTCGACGGGCGCAACGTGGTGCCCGACGTGCACGAGGTCCTCGACCGCATGGGCGTGTTCGCCGACCGCGTCCGCTCCGGCGACCACACGGGTCACACCGGCAAGCGCATCCGCAACGTCATCAACATCGGCATCGGCGGCTCCGACCTCGGCCCGGCCATGGCGGCGCACGCGCTGCGCAACTGGTCCGACCGGTCGATGGCGTTCCGCTACGTGTCCAACGTCGACGGCTCCGACATCGTGGAGGCCACGCTCGACCTCGATCCGGCCGAGACGCTGGTGATCGTGTCGTCGAAGACGTTCACCACGCTCGAGACGATGGCCAACGCCAACACGGCACGCGCCTGGTTGGTGGCCTCGCTCGGCGAGGCCGCCGTGCCCGCCCACATGGTGGCGGTGTCGACGAACGCGTCGGCAGTGGCGGCGTTCGGCATCGACACCGCCAACATGTTCGGTTTCTGGGACTGGGTCGGCGGTCGGTACTCGATGGACTCCGCCATCGGCCTGTCGCTCATGATCGCCATCGGTCCGGAGCAGTTCGGCGAGATGCTGCGCGGCTTCCGCACGATCGACGAGCACTTCCGAGACGCGCCCGCCACCGAGAACCTGCCCATGCTCATGGGGCTCGTCGGCGCGTGGGAGCGCAACTTCCTCGGCTCCCCCAGCCAGGGCGTGATCCCGTACTGCAACGAACTGGCGCTCTTCCCCGCCTACCTCCAGCAGCTCGACATGGAGTCGAACGGCAAGCGAGTCACGCTCGACGGCACGCCGGTCGCCGTCGACACGGGGGCCATCGTGTGGGGCACGCCCGGCACGAACGGTCAGCACGCCTACTTCCAGCTGATCCATCAGGGCACCACCGTCGTGCCGCTGGACCTCATCGGGTTCGTCCAGCCCGTGCACGAAGCCGGCGACCAGCACGACCTGCTGATCGCCAACATGCTGGCCCAGTCCGAAGCGCTGGCGTTCGGCAAGACGGCCGATGCGGTGCGCGCCGAGGGCGTGCCCGAGCACCTGGTGCCCCACAAGACGTTCCCCGGCGGCCGACCCACGACGGTGATCCTCGGCGAGGCCCTGTCGCCCTTCGCGCTGGGCGAGCTCGTCGCGTTGTACGAGCACCGCGTGTTCACGATGGGCGCGCTGTGGGGCATCAACTCGTTCGACCAGTGGGGCGTCGAGCTGGGCAAGGTCCTGGCGACCCGCATCATCCCCGAGCTGGCCGCCGGGGCCACCGAGGCCACCGGCCACGACGCGTCGACGAACGCGCTCATCGCCCACTACCGGGCGGGCCGCGGCCGCTAGCTGCTACCCGAGGTCGACCGCGCCGCCAGCTCCTCGGCCATCGCCCAGGTGGTGAGGTGGGTGTTGGCGCGGGGCAGGTCGGGCAGCACCGACGCGTCGCATACGCGCAGACCCTCGTACCCGACGACGCGGCACGCCGGGTCGACGACCGCGGCGGGATCGCCCGCGGGGCCCATGCGGCAGCTCCCGGCCACGTGCACGTAGTCGCCGAGGTGGGCCAGCATCCAGGCGTCGAGCTCGTCGTCCCCCGGCGTGGCCAGCCACGAGGCGGGGGTGCCCACGTCGTCGCAGTAGGACCCGGTGACCGTGGCGACCACGCCGGCGTCGGCGAGCAGGTCGGCCAGCAACCGCACCCCGGTGCGCAGCCGTACCC
Source organism: Actinomycetes bacterium (assembly GCA_031423915.1). GTDB lineage: Bacteria > Actinomycetota > Acidimicrobiia > Acidimicrobiales > Ilumatobacteraceae > JANMAT01. The sequence goes on from JANPGL010000085.1 coordinate 4,110, forward strand.
GATCGCGTTCCTCGCTCAACATGCGTTGCTCGATCCCGTGCGCCGCCACCACGCCGGTCGAGTCGACCTGCATCAGCGAGATCATGACGATGGCCGTGCCCGCCATCGCCGGCCAGGGACCGGCGGGGTGGAGCACGAGGAGCTGCAGATCGCCGGGGACCAGCCCGCTCGACACGCGGGCGAGCAGCGCGGCGGCCGGGCGCCGCAGCGGCGCGTCGGCGCCCGACGGCGCCCCGGCCAGCTCGACGAAGCACGCCACCGCGGCGTGGTCCTTCAGGCGACGGCCGAGGTCGGGCCGTTCGACGCCCGACGCGGCGAGCAGCAGCGGCGAATGGATCGCCCCGGCGGCCACGATCACCTCGTCGGCATCGATGCGGCGACCGTCGGACAGCACCACGCCCGTGGCCGACCGCCCGTCGAGCACCACCCGCGTCACCGGCGCGTCGGACACCACGGTCAGCCGCGGCGGACGCCCGATCGTCGGGAGGTACGCGTCGCCGGCCGACCAGCGGCGCAGCGCGCCGTCGGCACCCGCGGTGGCGGTCCACGTCGCCGGGAACCAGCCGTCGTCGTCGCTCGTCCACGGGTCGACCCGACCGACGCCGCGCCCCTCGAGCGCAGCGACGATCGCACGCTCGAAGGGCACGAGATCGGTCGGCGCCGCGTCGACGAGACGCAGCGGTGTGCGCCCGGCCCGGGCGTCGGCGAAGCGGGCGGCCAGCACGTCGCCGCCCCAACCCTCCGGCCAGTCCGCGTAGTCGGCGCGCAGGCCCGGCAACGCCACCAGTGCGTTCACGGCGGAGCTGCCGCCCAGGCCGCGGCCGCGCCGGTACACCGTGGGTGCCTGCGTCGTCGTTCGCCGCACGAGCAGGTCGGGCCACGTGCGCGCCGAGTCCTCGAGCGCGGCGAAGAAGTCGACCGAATCGACCGCCGGCGTCGCACCGTCGGGCCCGGCCTCCACGAGCACCACGTGGCGACCGGCGGCCGCCAGCCGGCCGGCCAGCACGCAGCCCGCCGACCCTGCCCCGACGACGAGCACGTCCGCCCGCATCGTCGCCCTCCGCCCCTGCGTCGTCAGCCCGCCGCTGGCTCGGGCCAGCGCGCCAGGCGGGCTTCGACCTCGCCGTCGACGACGCGACCGGTGGCCTCGAAGCCGTTGCGGAGGTAGAAGGCCTCGGGGCCGTCGTCGCCGGGTACCCAGGTCACGTAGAGCTCCTGCGGCGTGTCCGGCTGCGACCGGATCTGCGCGCACACCAGCTCGAGCAGGCGGCGCCCGTACCCCCCGCGCTGGTAGGGGCCGGCGACGAGCAGGCGCCACAGGTACCAGGCGTCGTACGGGAAGTCGTCGGTGCGCTGGAGCGGCTCCGCCAGCATGACGAAACCGACCGGCCGGTCTCCTACGTACGCAGCGCGGTACCAGGCCCGCACGTCGTCGTGGTGGGCGTCGACGAGCGAGCGCCACACCGGTGCCACGAGCTTCTCCTGCGACGGCCACACCCGGACCTCGAGCACCTCGTCGAGGTTGGCGGCGGTGACGGTGCGCAACTCGAGCCGCTGGGCGTCGGACGAGTCCCGCCGCGCCCGCGGGGTCTCGCGCGGCAGGCCGCCGAGGTGGGCCGAGTCGTTGTACCGGATCATGCGCCACCGGTTCGGCTCGACGAGGAAGAACTCGGTGATCGAGGTGTTCAGCGTGTGCACCTCGAACATGCCGGTGGGCGGCGCCTGCAGGAAGCGCCGCAGGACCGCGTCGATGACGCCGCCGTGGCACACCAGCACGATGGTGCGGCCGGGGTGCTCGTTGACGATCGAGGCGACGGCGACGGCGATTCGGTGCTGGAACTCGGCGATGGTCTCCCCGCCCGGGAACCCGCTGGCGTACGGGTCGCCGTTCCAGTCGGTGAGGCCGTACTTCTCGGTGTAGGCCTCGAACGTGATGCCGTCGACCTCTGCGCCCGGGAAGTGCTCGCCGACCTCGTACACCTGCACGACCGGCAGGTCGCCGAGCGCCGGGCGGATGATCTCGGCGGTCTCGGCGGCACGCGGGTAGGTGGACGAGATGAGGACGTCGGCGCGGATCTCGCCCGAGCGGGCCAAACGCTCGCCGAGCGCCTGCGCCTGGCGGCGCCCCAGGTCCGAGAGCCCCGTGCACGACCGGAGGCCGCCCACGATGCGCTGCACGGTGGCGTTCGACTCGCCGTGGCGGATGAGGATCAGGCGGGTCATGACGGCAGGTCAACCTAGCGGGCCGCGGCCGCCGAGCCACCCTGCGATGCCGTCAGCCGTTCGGTGCGAACGTGAAGGCGTTCGGCATGCTCAGCGACACGGTACGGCCGGCCGCCGTGAAGCGCACCGTCACCTCGGTCACCGAGCGCACCGACATCGGCGGCGTGACGAACGTCAGCGAGGTGCCGTCGGCCGCCACCGTGGCGTCGACGACCGGGCCGAGCCCGCTGAACCAGACCTGCACCTTCGGGCCTACGGGGAACACGCCGGTGGCGCGCACCGCGTTTCCGCCGGCCAGCGGCCCCGAACGCGTCGACAGCGCCGTGAGCTTCCACGCCCCCGAGACGACGGGCGGCGGCACGGGCGTGGTCACGAGCGGGCCGCTCGTCGACGTCGGCGCCACGGTCGGACGGGTCGTCGCCGGCGGCGGGCGCGTCGTGGTCGTCGGGCGGGCGACGGTCGTGGTCGTGGGTGGGCGTGTGGTGGTCGTGGAGCGCGGCACCGCCGATGTCGGCGCCCGGGTGGTGGTGGTCGGGGCCACGGTCGTGGTCGTCGGCGCCACGGTCGTCGTGGTCGGTGGTGCCGGCACCACGCGCTCGAGGCCCACCGCCACCGCCGCGTTCACTCTCGGCCCGAAGGGGAACGCATCCGCCGACGCCGCCAGGAGGTCGCGCACTGCGGCCGGCGCGACGGCCCGACCTGACGCCAGGACCAACGCCACCGTGCCGGCGACCACCGGCGCCGCCATCGACGTCCCGCTCATGCGGCCCCACGTCCCGCCCGGCAGCGTCGACGACAACCAGGACCCCGGCGCGTAGATCTCGAGCGGGGCGGGGAGGCCGAAGTTGGAGAAGTTCGCCCGTCTGTCGCTGCCCGTGGTCGCACCGACGGCGATGACGTTGTCGTACCAGCGGGCCAGGCCGGCCGGGAAGAGCAACCCGTCCGAGATGTCCACGCCGTTGTTCCCGGCACCGGCCACGATCACCACGCCCAGGCCGCGGGCGTAGCCGACGGCGGCCTCGAGGGTCGCCACCGACGTGCGCGCCGTCCCCGGAGCCGTGGCGAGGGACACGTTGATCACCTTCGCCCCGTGGTCCGCGGCGTAGCGGATCGCCGCGCTCACCTTGGCCAGCGAGATTCCCTCGCCCGACGACACCTTCAGCGCCATCACGGCGGCTTCCGGCGCGGCCCCGACGCCACCGACGCCGTTGCGCCCGGCGGCCACCAGCCCGGCGACGTGGGTGCCGTGGTTCGACACGGCGAGGTTCGGCTCGGGGCGCGGATCGTTGTCGTTCGAGCCGAAGTCCCATCCGCGGCAGTCGTCCACGAACCCGTCGCGGTCGTCGTCGATCCCGTTTCCGCACGGGTCGGCCGGGTTGGTCCAGGTGCGACCGGCCAGGTCCGGGTGGTCGAGGTCGGTCCCCGCATCGATGACGGCGACGACGACACCGGCGCCGCTCGTCACCGACCAGGCGCGCGCCGACCCAGCGTCGGCGCCCAAGACGGCCGCCCATCCTCCGTCGTTGGCGCGGTCACCGTTGTTCGCCCACTGCCACTGGCCCGACTCGTTCGGGTCGGCGGCCAGGACCGCCATGGGCGTGTCGCGGTCGACCCCGACGATGCCCGGCACCGCGGCCACGTCCCCGACGCGGCCCGACGTGACCACGGCGACCGTGCCGGGAGCCACCAACTGGGCCTCGCGGACGCCCGGGACGGCTCGTACACGCGCCAGCAGCACCGTGTCGGCGCCGCGGTCGGCGACACCGGCCGGGGCGGCGGCGCTCGGCGCCGACCGCGTGGCGACGACCAGGTGCTGGAAGGCGTCGCCCCACTCCGGGGCCCGGTCCACGACCGGTGGCGCGGATCCCGCGTCGGGAGACGGACCCGACGCCAGGGTCTCGCCCTCGTCGGTGCGCACCACCGCGCCGCGGCGGCTCGGCTGAGGCGTGGCCCGCGTGGCGCGCACGCTCACCGCGGCGCCACCGATACCGAGCAGCGCCGTCACGACGCCGACCGCCACACCCGCCTTCGCACCCACGTCGTCCGCTCCGCCTTCCTCCGCTCGCTTCCCGCATCGGCAGGCGGCCCCGCCGGGCGCGCCCCTGGCCCGGCTCCTGACGAACACCAGACCGCGTCGAGACGAGCGTCGGCCCGATCAGGACGCTGCGCGGTCGACGGCGCGTCGTTTCGCCTCGTAGAGCGCGACGTCGGCGCGTTGCACGAGCCGGCGGGCGTCGCGTCCCGGACCGGCCACCGCGCCCACGCTCACCGTGACGGCGAGACCCGGCGTGTACGTGGTCCAGTCGTTGCCGGAGACGCGTCGTTCGATCCGTTCGGCGATCGAGCGCGCCGCCCCATCGTCGAGACCGTCGAGCAGGAGCACGAACTCGTCGCCGCCCGTGCGGGCCACGAGATCGCCGTCGCGCACCTCGATGCGCAGCAACGAGGCCACGGCGGCCAGCACCTCGTCGCCGACGGCCTGGCCGTGGCGGCCGTTCACGTCCGCCAGGCCATCGAGGTCGACGGCGAGCACGGCCACGGTCGGGCGATCGCCCGACCGTTCGATCCGGCGGTCGAGCGCCAGCCGGTTCCCCACGTCGGTCAACGGGTCGATCTCCGCCGAACGGCTGAGATGACGTCGTCCCATCTCGGCTTCGACGAGGGCGCCGAGTCGGTCGACGGCGAGCGCACTCTGGCGCACCTGGCGCTGCCACACGAGCGCCATGGTGGCCCTCATGTCGTCGAACGCACCGACCAGGTCGCCGGTCTGCCTGCGCACCTGCGCACGCTCCTCGAGCAGGAAGAGCCCTTCGGCCTCCTCGGGCACGACGGTGCCGAGGGCGATCGCCGCGTCGAGTGCGGCGAGCGCCCGTTCGGCCTGGCCGAGACGGCGCAGGCAGCGGGCCTCCACCGAAAGGCGGGCCGCATAGGCGTAGGTGTCCGGGTCCGGCACGGGCGCGGTGAGCAGCGTCAGCCATGCCTCCTCCGGACGGTCGAGCTCGCACAGGACGTCGGCCAGCATGCGCGGGCCCTCGACGACGTAGTGCTCCGTGTCGACCGACGACCCGAGCTCACGGGCGAGCCCCTCGGCTCGTACCAGCCGGTGCTCGTGGTCGCCCGGCGCGCCCACCAGCCGCGCCAGGCGAGCGCACGCCAGCAGGCTCTCGATCTGGTTGTGGGTGCTGCGTTCGACGCGCCAACGCGACCCCTGCCGGCGCGCCGCTGCGCCGGCCCGCTCGTACAGCTCCAACGCCCGCTCGTAGGCGCCGACACGGTGCAGCACGATGCCGAGCTCGTTGAGCACGTCGCCCACGGTCTCGTCGTCGTGCACCTGCTCGAGTGCGACGAGCGCCCGCACGAGGTGATCGAGCGTGGCGGTCACGTCGTCGAGCTCCACGGTCACCGATGCGGCGAACGCCACGGCGCGCGCCACCCCACGGGCATCGCCCAAGCCGTCGAACCGGGCGGCGGCCTCGTCGGCGTCCGCCATGGTGATCGTCAGCGACCGGTGGCGAGCGCCCACCGCCGCTCGGGCGAGCAGCAGTCGCGCCCGGTCGTGCTCGTCGGCGACGTCGGCGAGCGCGTGGTCGAGCCGCTCCAACCAGACGGGCACATCGTCGCCGACGGCCTCGTGTGCGCCCGCCACGAGGGCGTCCACATCAGGGCGTCGAGGGCGGCGGGGCACCGTCTTCCATCGGCCACCGACGGTCGCCCGTTGAGCGCGCCGCGCCAATCGAACGGCAGTCTCAAGACCTCGTCAGGACCGGTGCGCAGGTCTCAGGCGAGCTTCTCGACGAAGCCCTCGAGCTGGCGCAGGTTGCGGCACTCGTAGACGCCGTCGGTGTGCGTGCCGTACTCGCCGACGATCGAGTCTCCGGTGTTCCAGTACGACTTCGGCTCGGGGTTCAGCCAGTACACGTGGCGGGCCCGCTGGCGGATCTCCTTGACGACCCAGGCCTGCGAGGCGTGGTAGTTGTTCCGGGCATCGCCGAGCAGGATGACGGTCGTCTTCGGACCGATCTCCTTGCCCCACTTCGACCAGAAGACCTCGAACGCGTGGCCGTAGTCGGAGTGGCCGTCGACCCACACGACGTCGGCTTCGGTGTTGACCCGGTGCACGGCCTCGGTGACGTCGTCGACGCCCTTGAAGTACTCGGTGACCTCGTCGATGCCGTCGATGAAGACGAAGCTGCGCACCTTGGAGAACTGACCCTGGAGGGCGTACACCAGCATGAGCGTGAAGCGGGCGAACGCCGCCACCGAACCCGAGATGTCGGCCACCACCATCAGCTCGGGCTTTGACGGCCGAGGCGACTTGAACTTGGGCTCCGCGGGCACACCGCCGTAGCTGAGCGAGTGGCGCACGGTGTTGCGGAAGTCGAGCGGACCCTTGCGACCGTGGCGGCGCTTGCGGGTGAGCCGGGCCGCCAGCTTGCGCGTCAGCGGGTACAAGGCCTTCTTCAGGTTGGCCATCTCGTCGCGAGAGGCGTGCATGAAGTCGACGTCTTCGGGCAGCGGCTTGCGCAGCGTCTTCGCCATGGCCTCGGCGCCACGGTCGGCCACTAGCTTGCGACGGATCTCGGCCTCGATCTCCTTGCGGAACTGGTCGATGCGGCTCTCGAACTCGTCCTTCTCGAGACGCTCCTCGAGCTGGGTCATCTCGCCGCCCAGCTGCTGGCGCTGCGCTTCCATCAGCTTCTCGAGCATGTTGTCGAGGTCGAGGTTCCGCAGCGTGCGGTACAGGTAGTACGTGCCGCCGACGGGGCGACCCGGCTCCATGCCGGCGAACCGCTGCACCGCCTGACGGGCCAGTGCCCGCATCATGGCGTCGTCGCCGTTCATCAGCGCGTTGTAGAGGAGCTGCATCATCTCCTCGGGCGTGAGCGAGTCCATGGCGCCGCCGGCACCACCCTTGCCTTCGCCCTGCTGCATCATCTCCTGCAT
>JANPGL010000086.1:0-4697 GCA_031423915.1 Actinomycetes bacterium
TCGGAGAGCCGGGGCGGAGGAGTGATCATGATCGTCCGATCGTGCCGTCAGTGGGCGAAGTGGACGTGGGGGATGCGCTTGTCGAGCCAGCGGGGGATCCACCAGGCGTTCTTGCCGAGCAGGCCGAGCAGCGACGGCACGAGCATCATGCGGATGACCGTGGCGTCGAGGAGCACGGCGAGGGCGAGGGTGACGCCGAGTTCGGTGGGTGGGATGGGGCCGGTGACGCCGAAGGCGACGAACACGACGATCATGATGAGGGCGGCGTTGGTGATGGGGCGGCCGGTGCGGGCGATGCCTTCGCGCACGGCCAGTTGGGGGTCGCCGGTGGCGTCGTGGCGTTCTTTGATGGCGGCGAGCAGGAACAGCTGGTAGTCCATCGAAAGGCCGAAGAGCAGGGCGAAGAAGAACAGTGGCGCCCAGGCGTCGACGAAACCCTGGGGGTGGATGCCGAGGAGTCCGGTGCCCCAGCCGTGTTGGAAGACGAGGGTGGCGAACCCGAAGCTGGCGGCGACGCCGATGAGGTTCAGCACGATCGAGGCGAGCGCGATCGACAGGCTGCGGAACACCACGAGCAGCAGCACGAACGCCACGATCATGATGATGGCGATGGCGACGGGGGCTTTGCCGGTGAGCTCGGCGGTGAGGTCGTGGTTCTGGGAGCCGGGACCACCGACGGCGGCGCTGGGCGAGACTGCGTGCACCGTCGTGCGGAGCCGCCCGACGAGGTCGGACGTCTGTCGGCTGTCGCCGGCGGTCTTCGGTGTGACGCGGATGGCGAGTCGGCCGGTGGTGGCGGCCGCAGTGGCGATGCGGGCGTCGGCCACGTCGGGGTCCTTCGCGGCCACGGCCACCACGGCCGCCGCATCGGCGGCGGGTGCCGTGACGAACAGGGGGGCGCCGGCGCCGGGACCGAACGAGGCGACGAGCTGGTCGTAGCCGTCGCGGCTCGAGGCGCCGGTGTCGACGACGCGGGCGCCGGGCATGCCGAGTCGCATGCCGACGGCGGGCGCGGCGAGGGCGAGCAGCACCAGGAGGCCGATGGCGAGGGTGGTGCGGGGTCGCTCGAGTGCGCCGGAGGTCCAGCGGGTCCAGCGGCCTTCGGCCGCGCGGTCGGGATCCTTGCGGCCGCGAGCCACGAGGACTCTGTCGCCGAGGGCGACCAGGAGGGCGGGGAGCAGGGTGAGCGAGGCGGCGGCCACGGCGACGACCGACAGGATCATGCCCAGTGCCATGGAGCGGAACACCATGACCGGGACGACGAACACGGCGGCGAGCGAGAGCACGACGGTGAGGGCCGACAGGAACACGGCCTTGCCGGAGGTGGCGAGGGTGGTGGCCATGGCGTCCTCGGCGTTCTTGCCGTCCTCGCGCTCCTCGCGGTAGCGGGACACGATGAACAGGGCGTAGTCGATGCCGACGGCCAGGCCGATCATCATCGAGAAGTTCATCGACCAGACCGACAGCGGCATCGCTCTCGAGAGCAGGTGCAGGGCGCCGAACCCGATCGAGATGCCGGCCAGGGCCAGGACGAGCGGCATGCCGGCGGCGACGAGCGAACCGAAGGCGATGAGGAGCAGCACGATCGTCGGGAGCCCGGAGAGGAGCTCGGCCTTGTGGAGGGCCTGTTCGTTCTCGTGGTTGAAGTCGCGCCACACCGCCCATTCGCCCGTGGCGTTGGCGGTGGCCCCGTCGGGCAGCGCGATCGACTGGACCCGGGAGATGAGCTTGCCGGCCGACACGGGCAGGTCGGCGTCGGCCGAGGCGGCGAGTTGGACGGGGACGATTGCGGCGGTGCCGTCGGGTGACACGAGGCCGGCCTCGGGTGGCATCGAGAGCGGATCGACGAGCCCGAGCGTGCCTGGGGCGCCCTGCAGACCGGCGACCAGCGCCCGCAGCCCGGCGGGGTCGGATGCGATCGGGCTGGTCTGGTGGTAGACGACCGCAGCCGCTTCCGCGCCGGCCTGGGGGAAGTCGTGTCGGAGCTCGTCGCGGACCCTCTGGCTGATCGAGCCCTGTGCCTCCCACCCGGCCCCCGAGAGCGCGCCGGTGAGCGTCAGCGCCAAGGGTGCGGCGGCGAGCACGACGACGAGCCAGACGAGCATCACGGCGCGTCGGCAGCGGGCCGAGAACCGGGCGAGCCGGGCGAACCACGGCTCGTCGCCCGCGTGGCGGCCGGGTGGGGTGACGGGAGCTTCGGTACTGGTCATGGCGGATCTCCGGAGTGCACGTGTGATCGGACCGCATCGTGCGGCTGGCAGTGGTGGGCGGGTGGTGTGGTGAGGCGCGGGTCAGGCGAGCTTCAGGAACAGCTTCCGGACGTCGAGGGCTTCGGTGGCGGCGGAGAGCTGGGTCACGATCTCCCGGCAGTCACGGCCGACGGCGAGCATCGGCTGAACGCCGCGCACCTGCCCCTCGACGCGGCGGAGCCGGCGCTGGAGCTGGGCCTCGGTCTTCTCCGGGAGGTCCATGACGGTGCGTCAGCGCCCGAGGACGCGGCTCAGCCAGGAGCCGCCCGACGAGCCGGCGGGTGAATCGTCCGAGCCGCACGTGCAGCGCTGCGCCGGCGGGACGTGGCCGAGCACCTGCTCGACGTGGGCTCCGCAGCCGGCCCAGGACGGACGCTGACACTTCCTGCACGTGATCGCTTTGCACATACCCCCCAGGGTATCAGAACGGGACCTGAACGCAACCCCTCACGTAGCGGGGAGGGCGAGGTCGAATCGTGTGCCTCAGCCGAGGCCGACGACGCGACCGTGATCTCGCCGTGGTGGGCGGCATGGCCGCAGGCTCAGACCGGTCGGCGGGCGATGACCTGGACGACGCTGCCTGCGCCGGTGTGACCGGGTCCCTCTACGACGTCTCGCTCGAGCTCCTCGCCGATGACGAAGTCCAGGCCGGCGAGCTCCTCGCGGAGACCGGCCAGGGTCATGGTGAGCTCGGCCGTCTGCGGCCCACCGGTTCCCCGTCCGATCTGGGCGGGGGTGTACGACTCGAGGAGCAGCACCCCACCGGGCGCCAGCGCTGCGACGACGCGTCGGTGCAGGTCGCGCCTCACGTCCGGCGGCACGTGGGCGAACATCGACACGACCGCAAGCCAGCGGCCCACCCCGAGGTCCGCCGTCGCGAGGTCACCCACCTCGGCTGCGACCGAAACGCCGCGCTCGACGGCCAGCCGCCTCGTCTTGGCGACGCCGGCTTCGGTGAGGTCGATGCTCGACACGTCGTAGCCCTGCGCCGCGAGGAAGGTGGCGTTTCGACCCTCTCCTTCGGCCAGGCAGAGCACCCGACCGGGTGGGAGCAGGCCGACGTTAGCGCGGAGGAAGTCGTTCGGCTCGGTCCCGAACACGTACTCGTCGGCGCGGTAACGCTGCTCCCAGCGCTCCTTCGGGGTCGGCTCCTCGGCTGGGGGCGTTATACCCCCGACCGTATCAGTGGTGAGCTGCGCCGCTATCGAAGCGCACACGTGCATGCGGGACGCCGAAGGGACTCTGGGCGAACGACGGAGGAGGCGGTGCCCGTCGCGCCGGTAACCGTGACCCCACCTGCGGATCTTGTGCTCGGTGGAGCGGAGGCCGGCCCGACCCTTGCCGAAAGTATACCCCTAGGGGTATGCTCGGAACGAGAGTCCGATGAGAGGAGTTGGCCGTGTACTTCCGCCAGTACTACCTGGGATGTCTGTCGCACGCGAGCTACCTGATCGGTGACACGGTCACCGGCGAGGCCGTCGTGGTCGACCCCCAGCGCGACGTGGCCGAGTACCTGGCCGACGCCGAGACGCACGGGTTGCGCATCGTCAAGGTCCTCGAGACGCACTTCCACGCCGACTTCCTGTCGGGCCACCTCGAGCTGGCCGCCCGCACCGGAGCCACGATCGGCTACGGGCGCGCCGCGCAGGGTCGAGCGGAGTTCCCGATCGAGACGTTCGCCGATGGCGACGTGATCCGCCTCGGCGGAGTCGAGTTGGAGGTGCGCGAGACCCCAGGGCACACGCCGGAGTCGATCAGCATCGTGATCCGGCCCGACGGCCACGATGGCGAGCCGTACGGCGTGCTGACGGGAGACACGTTGTTCATCGGTGACGTGGGTCGTCCGGACCTGTTGGCGTCGGTCGGTGTCACGGCTGATGAGCTCGCTCGGCAGCTGTTCCAGTCGTTGCACGAGCGTCTGCTGACGTTGCCCGACACGACGCGGGTGTTCCCGGCCCATGGGGCGGGGAGCGCGTGCGGCAAGAACCTGTCGACCGAGACCGTCTCGACCATCGGGGAGCAGCGGCGCACCAACTACGCCCTGGCCCCGATGACCGAGGCGCAGTTCGTCTCCGCCGTCACCGACGGGCAGACAGCGCCGCCGCTCTACTTCCCGTTCGCCGCCGTGCGGAACCGCCAAGACCGCCCGCTGTTCGACGAGGACGTCCGCGCCACACCGCTTTCGATCGAGCAGGCCGTGCAGCACCAGCACGAGGGGGCCGTGGTGCTCGACGCCCGCGACGACCTGGCGTTCGCCGCCGGGCACCTGCGGGGCTCGATCAACGTCGGTCTCGGCGGTCGCTTCGCCGAGTACGCCGGTGAGGTCATGTCACCCGGGACCCCGATCGTGCTGGTCACCGATCCGGGCCATGAGCCCGAAGCGACGGTCCGGCTGGCCCGCATCGGCTTCGACAACGTGCTCGGTGCGCTCGTCGAGCCCGAGGCCGC
>JANPGL010000087.1:0-7486 GCA_031423915.1 Actinomycetes bacterium
CGACGAGGTGCGCGACGCGCTGCGCGACGTGTCGGCCGACGGGCGCTCCGCACCCGATCTGCTGCGCGACGCGCTCAAGGTGCTGGGTGCCCGGCGTGCGTGACGAGTCCCTCGACCCGATCCTCGGCGACGACGAGGAGCAGCTCGAGGTCGGGCTGCGCCCGCGCCGCCTCGACGAGTTCGTCGGCCAGCGCGAGCTGAAGGACCACCTCGGCGTCATCCTCGACGCGGCCAAGCGGCGCGGCCAACCGGTCGACCACCTGCTGTTCGCCGGCCCACCGGGGCTGGGCAAGACGACGCTGTCGGCCATCGTCGCCGCCGAGATGGGCGTGTCGCTCCACGTCACGTCGGGCCCGGCCCTGGAGCGCGCCGGCGACCTGGCCGCCATCCTCACGAAGCTCGAGGAAGGCGACGTCCTCTTCATCGACGAGATCCATCGGCTGCCCCGAACGGTGGAAGAGATCCTCTACCCGGCGATGGAGGACTTCCAGCTCGACATCGTGGTGGGCAAGGGCCCGGCGGCGTCGTCCATCCGGCTGACGCTGCCCGGGTTCACGCTCGTCGGTGCCACCACCCGCACGGGGCTCATCACCGGCCCGCTGCGCGACCGGTTCGGCCTCGTCGCCCGCCTCGACTACTACGACCGCGACGAACTGCAGCTCATCGTCGTACGCGCCGCCCGCATCCTGGGCGTGCCTACTTCCGAGGAGGGCGCGGTCGAGATCGCCGGACGCTCGCGTGGCACGCCCCGCATCGCCAATCGCCTGCTGCGCCGCGTGCGCGACTTCGCCGAGGTGCGGGCCGACGGTTCCATCGACATGACCGTGGCCCGCGCCGGGCTGCTGCTGTTCGGCGTCGACGAGCGCGGGCTCGACAAGGTCGACCGGGCGATCCTGCGGGCCATCTGCGAGCAGTTCGGTGGGGGGCCGGTAGGTCTCAGCACGCTCGCCATCGCGGTCAGCGAGCAGCCCGAGACGGTCGAGGACGTGTACGAGCCGTTCCTCATCCAGCAGGGCCTGATAATGCGCACCCCGCGTGGACGCGTCGCCACGGCGGCGTCGTACGAGCACCTCGGCATCACGGCGCCCACGCAGGGCCAGCGGCCGCCGGGCATGTTCGACGACTTCTGACCGTCGGGCCGGCACCGCGTCGGCCGCCTACGCTCGCCCGCCGTGCGGATGAGCGACCTCGACTACGACCTGCCACCCGAGGCGATCGCCCAGACGCCGGTCGAGCCCCGGGACGCCGCCCGCCTCCTCGTCGATCGCGGCGACGACGCCGCGCCCGAGCACCACCACGTGCGCGACCTGCCGTCGCTTCTGCGCGACGGTGACCTGCTGGTGGTCAACGACACCAAGGTGCTGCCTGCGCGGCTGCGGCTGCGCCGCTCGACCGGCGGCGCGGTCGAGGTCCTGCTCCTCGAGCCCCGCGACGACGGGGGCCGCCGTTGGGAGGCGCTCGTGCGCCCGAGCCGCAAGCTGCGCGCCGGCGAGGTCGTGACCGCCGAGACCGACGGCTTGCAGGTGGTGATCGGTGAACGGCTCGGCGACGAGGGCGTGCGCGCCGTCGAGCTGGTGACCGAGGGCGATCCGAACGACGCGCTGCTGGCCCACGGCGACGCGCCGCTACCGCCGTACATCACGACGCCGCTGGCCGACCCCGACCGGTACCAGACGGTGTACGCCGAGCGACCGGCGTCGGCGGCCGCGCCGACGGCCGGCCTCCATCTCACACCGGCGGTGCTCGACGCGTTGGCGGCGCGGGGCATCGAGATGGCGCGGGTCGAGCTCGTGGTGGGGCTCGACACGTTCCGGCCCGTCAGCGTGGAGGACCCGGCCGATCACCGGATGCACACCGAGTCGTACCGGGTCGACCCGGCGGTGCTCGAGCGGTGCCGGGCGGTGCGCGCCGCGGGCGGCCGCGTCGTCGCCGTCGGCACCACGTCGGTGCGGGCGCTCGAGTCGGCGGTGGTGCGGGGCCCGACCGGCCGCACCGACCTGTTCATCCGCCGGCCGTACGACTGGCAGCTGGTCGACGTGCTGCTCACGAACTTCCACCTGCCTCGCACCACGCTGCTCGTGATGATCGACGCCTTCGTCGGCCCCCGGTGGCGCCATCTCTACGAGCTCGCCATCGCCGACGGCTATCGACTCCTCAGCTTCGGCGACGCCATGCTGCTGGATCGGCACGCCTGACCCGGGACGCCGGCAGACGCGGACCGTCGGTCGGCGCGCGATGATGCAGGCGTGGAGACGCACCGGCCCCGATCGGCGGCCGCCCGCAAGGCCAACCAGCGACTCGTGCAGCTCCACGGCGCCCAGCTGGCGGCGTTCTTCCAGGCCGTCGCCGACGACCGGGTGCCGCCGGCGGCGTTGGCCGAGGAGCTGGCCCGGGTGGCCGAACAGCTCCGCGACCTGCAGGTCTGCGTCGAGCGCGCCTACCCGATGGGCTCGGGCGACCGGCGCTGGTCGGTCACCCGCTGACGACGGCGCCCCGGTACCGTTGCCGCCCATGGACGACGCGGTTCGCCACGCCCTCGACAACGACCTGACGGTCGACATCACGACCGTGGGCGCCCGCACGGGCCGACCTCGACGCCTCGAGATCTGGCTGTTGGGCATCGACGGCCGCTCGTTCATCACGGGCACGCCCGGCCCCCGCTCGTGGCTGGCCAACCTGCGGCGCGACCCCCGGTTGAGCGTCCACCTGAAGCAGGACGTCCACGCCGAGCTCGCCGCCATGGCCCACGAGGTGACCGACGAGGCCACCCGCCGGCACGTGCTCACGCACGCCAAGGCGACCTGGTACCGCGACCAGAACACGCTGGAAGAGCTCATGGCCGGCTCGCCCATGGTCGAGCTCGTGTTCGCCGAGCCGGGCGCCCACGAATGACGCATCGCGTCACGTTCCACGCCGACGCCGTCGACGGCCAGGCCCGCACCGGTGTTGCACGGTTCGCCGACGGCCGCAGCTACCGGACGCCCTGCTTCATGCCGGTCGGCACCCGGGGAGCCGTCAAGTACCTGTCGGCCGACGACTACACGGCGCTCGGCGCGCGCATCGTGCTCGGCAACACGTACCACCTGATGCTGCGGCCGGGCGCCGAGGTGGTCCAGTCGCTCGGCGGGCTGGCCCGCTTCTCGGGGTGGGACGGGCTCACGCTCACCGACTCGGGCGGCTTCCAGGTGTTCTCGCTCGACCCGGTGGTCGACGACGACGGGGTCACGTTCCGGTCGGTGTACGACGGCTCGTCGCACCGGTTCACCCCGGAGAAGGCCGTCGAGGTCCAGGAGCAGCTCGGTGCGTCGATCGCCATGGTGCTCGACGTCTGCCCGCCGCTGCCCAGCGAGCCCGACGTCATCCGGCGCGCCATCGAGCGCACGGCGGCGTGGGCGGAGCGGGCCCGGGCGCACCACACGCGACCCGACCAGGCCCAGTTCGGCATCGTGCAGGGCGGCATCGACGGGGCCCTGCGGGCCGAGAGCGCCAAGCGCACCGTGGCGATCGACTTCGACGGCTACGGCATCGGCGGCCTGAGCGTGGGGGAGAGCCGGGCCGAGATGCTGCCCGCGCTCGCCGCCGCCACGGCCGAGCTGCCCGCGGACCAGCCGCGCTACCTGATGGGTGTGGGCGATCCTGCCCGCATCGTGGAGTCCGTCGCCCTGGGCGTCGACCAGTTCGACTGCGTGATGCAGACGCGGCTCGGGCGGCACGGGACGGCGCTCACCTCGACCGGCAGGGTGAACCTGAAGCGGGCGGAGTTCACGCGGTCGGACGCCCCGATCGATGCCGGGTGCTCCTGTTCGGTGTGCCTCCGCCACAGCCGTGGCTACCTGCGCCACCTGTTCCAGGTGGCCGAGCCGACCGCGTCGCGCCTGGTCAGCATCCACAACCTGGCCTGGACGTTCGCCCTGTGCGATCGCATGGCCGACGCCATCGCCGCCGGGACGTTCGGCCGGCTCCGCGCCGACGTGCTCGACGTCTGGGGTTGACCCTTCCGCCCCGGGATCCCCGGGGATGGCTGGGGTTCCCCCAGGTCGTGGGGCTAACCTGGCACGCTGCTCCCACCCATCCGAGGTCTTCGATGTTGTTCGCTGCAAGCTCCAGCGGGAGCAACCCGCTCTCGCTCGTCCTCTTCCTGGCACTGCCGGTCGCGCTCTACTTCCTGATGATCCGGCCGCAGAAGCGGAAGATGCAGGCGCAGCAGGCGCTGGCCAAGTCGATCGGCGAGGGCGACGAGATCGTCACGACCTCGGGCGTGTACGGCTTCGTCACGGCCATCGAGGGCGACGTGGTGTGGCTGGAGATCGCCGACGGCGTCGACATCCGCATCACCCGGGGGGCCATCCTCAAGCGCGTCACGCCGGCAGACATCGAGATCGGGGGCGGGGACGCCCCCGTCGCCGCCGACGAGCCCGAACCGGCTGCGCCGGACGCGGCCAAGTGACCTATGCGGCGTAACTCGCAGGTCGCCCTCATCTCGATGGTCGCGCTCGCCGTGCTGGCGTTGGTGTCCACCTTCGTCTTCTCGAAGAAGCCCACCCTCGGCCTCGACCTCCAGGGCGGCGCCTCGGTGGTCCTCACGCCGGTCGGTGAGTACAAGAGCGAGGCCTTGGAGCAGGCCAAGCAGATCATCCGCAACCGCGTCGACGGGCTCGGCGTGGGCGAGCCCGAGATCACCCGGCAGGGCAACGCCATCGTCGTCGCCCTCCCCGGCGTGAAAGACCAGAACCGGGCGCTCGAGGTGGTCGGTCAGACCGCCGAGCTCCGGTTCCGTCCCGTGCTCGAGCGGCTCCCCGCCGACGAGAACGTGGCCATCCCGCAGCTGGCCCCGACGTCGTCGGAGGCAGCCGCGCCCTCGACGACCGCGACGGCGACCGACTCGGCCACCACCACCGAGGCGGCGACGCCGGGCAAGTCGGCCCGCCCCCGTTCGGCCGCGACGACCGCCGGGACGACCGCCGCCGGCGCCACGACGTCAGCGGCCGCCGGTGCCGGCACCACCGCCGTGGCCCAGACGGCCGCGACGACGCCCGTGGTCACGGTGACCGAGACGATCCCGTCGACGCAACCAGCCGACGATGCGCCCGACGCCATCGTGATCCTCCCCGAGAAGGACTCCAGCGGAAAGGTCGTCGCCCGTTACCGGCTCGGCCCGTCGTTCCTGACGGGCGCCGGCGTCAGCACGGCCCGGACGGACTTCCAGAACCTCGAGTACGCCGTCAGCCTCTCGCTCAAGGGCGGCAGCACCGGCATCGACCTGTTCAACGCCATGTCGGCCAAGTGCTTCTCGGGTCAGAGCGCAGAGTGCCCGCCGCTCGACAACAGCTCCAGCCGGGGCGCCATCGCCATCGTGCTCGACAGCGTCGTGAAGTCGGCGCCGCGCATCAACAACGCGTCGTTCCAAGCCGACCAGATCTCGATCACCGGCAACTTCAAGAAGAAGGAAGCCGACGACCTGACGCTCGTGCTCAAGTACGGCGCCCTTCCCGTGAAGCTCGAGCCGCAGGCCGTGCAGACGGTCTCGGCCACGCTCGGCAAGGACTCGCTGCGAGCCGGCGTGTTCGCCGGCCTCGTCGGCGTGGGCCTCGTGCTGATCTTCATGCTCTTCTACTACAAGGGTCTGGCCCTGGTGGTCGTCGGTGGTCTGCTCGTCTCGGGCGCCATCCTGTGGGCCATCATCTCGTGGTGGAACGCCACGCTGACGTTGTCGGGCGCCACGGGCATCATCGTGTCGATCGGTGTCACCGTCGACAGCTACGTGGTGTTCTTCGAGCGGTTGAAGGACGACGTGCGCGGCGGGCGGACGCTCCGGTCGAGCGCCAACCGCGGGTTCGCCAGTGCGTGGCGCACGATCGTGGCCGCCGACCTCGTCTCGTTGCTCGGCGCCGGCGTCCTCTACGCGTTGACCGTGGGCTCGGTGCGAGGGTTCGCCTTCTTCCTCGGTCTGTCCACGCTGATCGACCTGCTCGTCGCCTACTTCTTCACCCGCCCGGCGGTACGCCTGCTGTCGATGTCGCGGTTCTTCCAGGGCGACAAGGTGCTCGGTGTCCGAGCCGGCGAGGCCGTGGCGGGAGGGGCAGCATGAGCGAGCACGAGACCCACAGCGTGTGGACGAAGCTCTACCACGGCGAGACGCGCTACGACTTCGTCGGCAAGCGCCGGATCGGCTTCGTCATCTCGGGGGTGCTGCTGCTGGTGACCCTGATCTCGCTGCTGTTCCAGGGCCTGAACCTCGGGCTGGACTTCAAGGGCGGCGTGGCGTGGGAGGTGCCCGCCAAAGGCGAGCTGACGGCCGACGCGGCCCGCGCCATCCTCGACGCCAACGGCATCCCCTCGGTCGACGCCAAGATCCAGACGCTCAACTCGACCGACGGCACCCGTCTGCGGGTGCAGGTGGGCACGCAGACCCGCGAGAAGCAGCAGACCGTGCGTGAGCAGCTGGCGGCCAAAGCCTCGGTCGACCAGGAGGAGGTGGCCCTCAACTCGGTCAGCGCCACCTGGGGCAGCGAGATCACGAAGAAGGCGGTGAAGGCCCTCATCGTGTTCTTCGCGCTGCTGTTCGTGTACATCACGATCCGGTTCGAGTCGAAGATGGCGATCGGCGCCATCGTCGCCGTGATCCACGACGTGCTCATCTC
Organism: Actinomycetes bacterium; assembly: GCA_031423915.1. GTDB lineage: Bacteria > Actinomycetota > Acidimicrobiia > Acidimicrobiales > Ilumatobacteraceae > JANMAT01. Next base: position 6,642 of record JANPGL010000087.1, read on the forward strand.
GGTGGGGGTGTACTCGGTCGTGCGGTTCGCCGTCACCCCGGCCACCGTGATCGCGTTCCTCACCATCCTCGGCTTCTCGCTCTACGACACGATCGTCGTGTTCGACAAGGTCGACGAGAACGCCAAGCGCATGGGCGGGGGCCGATACACGTACGGCGACGTCGTGAACCTGTCGATGAACCAGGTCCTGATGCGGTCGCTGAACACGACGCTGGCGGCCGTGCTCCCGGTGCTGTCGCTGCTCATCGTCGGGTCGTGGCTGCTGGGCGCCGTGGCCCTGCAGGACTTCGCCCTGGCCCTGCTGGTCGGCCTCGTCACCGGTTCCTACTCGTCGATCTTCATCGCCACGCCGGTGCTGGCCGGTCTCAAGGAGCGCTTCGACCCGAAGTACCGGCAGCTGCGCGAGAAGCTCGGCGTGGCCACCGGCGAGGCCGCCGCGGTCCGCATCGCCGCCGCGGCCGCCACGGCCGGCCATCGCGCCCGGGCCGCGGTCCCCGCGGCGGTGGCGACCGCCGAGGGTGCTGGTTCGGCCCTGCCGGTCGTCGAGGGCTCCGGACTGACCCACCCGCCCCGGCCGGTTCCCCGACCCTGGGCTGGGCTGGTTTCGGCGATGATCAGATAGCCCTGCGCTCGTGAATGTGCCCGTTTCTGTCCGTTTTGTCTGGACCCCGGGCCATTTGGCAAGCGTCTGGGCAGATGATCATCGCCAAACCTGGGCGCGCCTCGGCGACCGCCTGATCATCGCCGAAGCCTGAACGCAGCTGGCACGGAGGCGGGGCACAAGCGGGCCACAGGAACGATCGGCATCATGGAGAAATCTGATCGTCGTGAGGAGTTGGTGTGTC
>JANPGL010000088.1:0-2151 GCA_031423915.1 Actinomycetes bacterium
TGCTCGGCCAGCAGCAGCGCCGACCATGAATCGAGCGCGTCCACGGCCTCGAGGCCGGCGCGTTCCAGCGTGTCCGCGACGAGGGTGCGCACAGGGAACCACTCGTGCACCGCAGCGAGCGCGAGACCCAGCTCGACGCGGGTTCGTGCCGCGTTGCCCTCGTAGCGCGCCGCTAGGAAGCGACCTACCGTCACCGCGGTCCAATCGAGCGCCAGCACCTCCACATCGACAGGTACGGTCCCAACGAGCGCGCCAGCGGCGACCAGAACCCCGCCAGCGTCACACACCACGCTACGCGGCATCGATATCGCGCAGCCGCTGACGCACAGCCGCGAACTCCGCACGACTCATGGGCTGGCGCCCCTCGACCAGCTCGGCCGGCGAGCGACGGGCAGCAATGCGGGTGAGCTCGTTGCGCAGGTACTGCTGCACCGACATTCCGGCGGCAGCGGCCTGCTCACGCAGACGCTGTCCGACACCGTCATCGAGGTCCTTGATGTTCAGATCCACAGCCGGATTCTACCGAAATGGTAGAGCGCGGGCAAGGGGTTCGACCACCCGTTCGTCGCCGCCACGTGGAGCAACCAACCCGCACCCGTCTATCCGGGGTCGCGTCCGCCGGGATCCGCCGGCGAGTGGGGCCATCGGTAGGCGCGTGTTCAAGCGACATCTCGGCCGACCAGAGTCGACGTGCCGGCGAAAGCGACGGTGTATCAATCCGCAAACTCCCGGTTAAGGTTCCGACTTCGCCTAGGCACCGCTCCTGCTGGGTGCTGTTGATACCGGTGGGGTACCGACATGCGGGCGGAGGAGCAGCTGGCGAGGTTCGTTCATGGCGTCGCGGCGCTTGGTGGTGATGTCGAGGACGTGTTGAAGGTCTCCGGCCAGTCCCAGGCGGTGATCAGCCGGGCCATGACCTACATCGATCCCGACGTCGACGAGGGTCCGGTGGCTTGGCACGAGGTGCTGGCCGTGCTGACGGACGCGCTCGGACGGCTCAGGTAGAACGCGACGAGAAGCGCCATCTGGGCCGACCTCTCATGACGCGTTGCCAGCCGCGAGTTTCAACCCGAGCGCCGCCGCCACCGGCGAGTGCCGTCTTCACGCGTTCGAGCACCGCCCACATCGCTCTACTCACCCTGAATCGTGCGCACGGGATCCGGCGACAAGTAGGTCATCGTTTCCTCGCTCGGCCAGTGGATCGGATCAGCTCTCGTACTTCCCTCTACCGGCGGCGATCACCACTGGGCCGAGACCCACTCTTGCGGACGACGAGAACCCGGCACCGTCCCGACGATCGCACCGCAGCACGTGAACCCGTCCGGACGTTGCCCTTGCCGGGCGGGCCGAACTGCGGGAGGCTCGCCAAGTGACAACCGACGGCCAATCGCTACGAGTGTCTGCCCGGCCGACCCTGTTCGAGTTCGATCCCGCGACGACAGCAGTCGTTGTTGTGGACATGCAGCACGACTTCGCTTCGCCCGACGGCATGTTTGGCCGTGCCGGGATCCCGCTCGGCGGTATCCAGTCGGTTGTCGCGCCGACCCGACGCGTCCTCGACGCGGCCCGAGCTGCGGGGATCCTGGTCGTCTACTTGGTCATGCAGTTCAAAGCGGACCTTTCGGATCTTGGCGGGCAGGACGCTCCGAACCGGTCGCGGCACTTGGGTATGAGTGTCGGTGAGACGATCGCCGCTCCGGACGGGACTGCTAGCCGTATCCTGGTGGAGGGGACGTGGAACACCCGGATCGTCGAGGAACTCACACCTCAGGACGGCGATTTCGTGGTCGCGAAGCACCGTTACAGCGGCTTCTTCGAAACGGACCTGGATGCGCGGCTACGTGAGCGCGGAATCACTTCGCTGGTCTTCACCGGCTGCACAACCAGTGTCTGCGTCGAGTCGACGCTGCGCGACGCGTTCTATCGCGACTATCGGTGTTTGCTGCTCTCGGACTGCTGCGCTGAGGCGATTGGGAGCGATACGTCGCGCACCAACCACGACGCGACGATCACGGTGATCGAGGCGCTGTTCGGCTGGACCGGCGAGTCAACCGACCTCGTCACCGCAATGGCCGGCGCAGCCACATCCGCTGCGTGACAGTGCGAACGACACGAACCGCGTGCACCGCCGACAGGCACCATCGCACCTTC
>JANPGL010000089.1:0-4011 GCA_031423915.1 Actinomycetes bacterium
GAGGCGGGTCTCGAACGCCAGGTAGGCCTCGGTGCCGACGATCGGCTTGATGCCCTTGGCCTTGCACTCCTTGTAGAACTCGAGCGTGCCGTACATGTTGCCGTGATCGGTCATCCCGAGCGCGGGCATGCCGTCGGCGGCGGCCGCGGCCACCAGGTCGTCGAGTCGGGCCGCACCATCGAGCATCGAGTACTCGGTGTGCACGTGCAGGTGGGTGAACGAATCGCCCACGTCCCGCTCCTCTCCGCTCGCCGTCGCCCAGACCCACACCGGTTTGTCCACAAGTTGTGAACAGGCTGGTCCGGTTCACGGCGCAGGGCTGTGGACAAGAATCACACCGGTGTGGTTCCGTCCACCCTAGCAGCGCCCCCTCCGTCCCGTCACCGGCCGGACGCGCCTCGGGCGCTCAGAGATAGGTGCCGGGTCGGCCGCCGCTGTCGTCCGCCGAGGGGCTGTTGGGGCTACCGGGACCGATGCGGCCCCGCATGCCGTCGAGCTGCTGGCGCGCGGCCAGCTGCTGGGCGAACAGCGTGGCCTGGATGCCGTGGAACAGCCCCTCGAGCCAGCCGACCAGCTGGGCCTGGGCGATCCGCAGCTCGGCGTCCGACGGTGTCTCGTCGCCGGTGAACGGCGGCGCCAGGCTGCGCAGCTCCTCCTGCAGATCGGGCGACAGCGCCTCGCCCAGCTCGTCGATCGAGCGCTGGTGGATGCCGGCAAGGCGCACCCGGCTGGCGTCGTCGAGCGGGGCCGACTTCACCTCCTCGAGGAGCTGCTTGACCATCGTGCCGATGCGCATGACCTTCCCCGGCGACCCCACGAACTCGGTCTCCTGGGACGGTTCGGCGGTCCCGGGATCGCCCGGCATGATCAGGTCGGGGTGCTCGACCACGGGATCGGGGTTCGACATCGGTTCCTCCACGAAGAAAGGCTCACCGGCGACCGGCGAGCAACGGGACAAGCATCTCATCGGCGGTCAACGACCCGTGCCGGCTCACGAGTTCGTAGATGCCCGTGTCGGCCGGATCGTCGAAGCTGACGGCCTCCCGGGCGGCCAGTGCCACGTCACCGAGCCGGCCACGGGCAGCCGGGGTCATGCTCGGTCCGAACCACCCCTGCGCCACCACCTCGTCGACCGGCACGACCCACGCCTCGTGCCCGTGCGCGGCGCGGGTGGCGGCCAGGAGCTCGCCCGCCGCGCCGGAGCGAGCGTGGAGCCAACGCAAGCGCCCCTCGCCGGATTGGCCGGCGAGCAACGGTGTCAGCGACAGATCGAGCCGTCGGTTGCGGTCGCCCACGTGCACCTGACCGTGATCGGCGGTGACGAGCACGACGGCGTCGGCGGGCAGCACGGAGCGGACGTCGCCCACCAGCCGATCGACGAAGGCGAGCTCGGCGTCGTAGTGCTCGGCCAACCCGTACTCGTGCGCCACCTTGTCGATGCCGTCGTAGTAGGCGTAGACGAACCTCTCCCCCGCCGCCAGCAGGCGGCGCACCTCGACCACCAACGTCGAGACCGTCCGATACCCGACCTGGCGTGCCCCGGCCAGGTGCGCCCCCGAGAAGCCGCTGGTGGCGAACTCGGCCCGCACCACGGTCGGTACGGCCGCCCCCAGGAACGCCGGCACCCGTTGCAGGTCCTTCGGTGGGATGCGCGTGCGCGCGTCGCCCGACGGCGTCGACCAGCGCAGCGTGTTCAGCATCTCGCTGCGCACCGGGAACCGGTACCCCACGATGCCGTGCTCGCCGGGGGCGAGACCGGTGGCGATCGACGTGAGCGCGGTCGCCGTGGTCGACGGCGCCACCGTGGTGATCGGGCGACCCTCGAGATCGGCGAGGCAGGGCGCCATCGCCCGCCGGTCGGCCAACTGGTTGGCACCGAGACCGTCGAGGACGAGCAGCACGACCTGGCGGGCCCCACCCACAGCGTCGGGGAACCATGCCGGCAACCGCCCGGTCCCGCCCGGCCCGAGCAGCGCCGGGACGAGGTTCGACACGCAGTCCGCCGAGTACCGGGGCAGCACCGGCTCGTCCACGGGTGCGGTCATGACGCTGGTAGTCCACCACGCGGCCAGGGCCACCCGCCAGGCGCGGTGCGGGCGCTTCGGGCCGCCCGGCCCTACGATGGAGCGGGTGAGGGTATCGACACGGGGGGACTACGCCAGCAGGGCCCTGCTCTCGTTGGCCCTCCACGCGCCGGCCGCCGGTCCCACGTCGGTCCGCGACATCGCCGAGCGCACCGGCCTGCCTCAGCCCTACCTGGAGCAGATCCTTCTGGCGCTCAAAGGCGCGGGACTCGTGCGCTCCAAGCGCGGCGTCGGCGGCGGTTACGTGCTGGCCCGCCCGCCCGAGCAGATCCGTCTCTCCGAGATCGTCAGCGCGGTCGACGGGCCGATCCAGGTCGGCGACTTCGGAGCTCCGCATCAGGACGGCGCGTGCGACCACGAGGGCCAGTGCGTGCTGCTCGCCATCTGGGCCTCGGCCAGCGAGCACATGCGCCAGCACCTGGCCAGCTACACGCTGGCCGACATCGCCTCACAGGCCCGTGGCGAGAAGCCCTGGCCGACCGTGGTATTCGACCACAGCCACACCAGCCACACGCACTGACGGCTCAGGACGGCTCGTCCGGCCCGGCCGGCGCGTCCTCGTCGTCGAGGGCGCCACGGCTGGCGGTGCGCAACTCGTCGACGGTGGCGACGAAGTCGGGCGGGGGGTCGGCGCGGAACGTGACCACCTCGCCCGTTCCGGGATGCTCGAAGCTCAGCTCGGTGGCGTGCAGCATCGGGCGTTCGACGGGAAGGGGCTCGCGGTTGCCGCCGTAGCGGGCGTCGCCCAGCACCGGATGACCGATGGCCGACAGGTGCACGCGGATCTGGTGGGTGCGCCCCGTCTCGAGGGAGCACGACAGCAGCGCGGCGGGGAGCGGGTGGGTGAAGCGCTCGAGCACCTCGAAACGCGTGCGGGCCGAGCGACCCTCGCTGCGCACCGCCATGCGGGTCCGGTCGCGGTCGCTGCGGCCGAGAGGGGCATCGATGAGCCCGGTGACCGCCTCGGGGGCGCCGCACGTCACCGCCAGGTAGCGCCGACCGGCCTGGCGCGCCGCCAGCTGCGCCACGAGGGAGCGATAGGCCCGATCGGAGCGGGCCACCACGAGCAGGCCGCTCGTGCCGCGGTCGAGGCGGTGCACGATGCCGGGGCGGAGCGGGTCGCCGATGCCTGCGAGCTCGGGGAAGCGCGCCAGGAGGCCGTGCACGACCGTGCCGTGCTCGATGCCGGCGCCGGGATGGACCACGAGGCCCTCGGCCTTGTCGAGCACGATCACGTCGTCGTCGGCGTGCACGACGGTCAGCTCGACCGCGGGCTCCGCCTGCGGCACGTCCGGTGCGCGCGACTGGTGGTCGCCCTCGATGGCGATCTCCTGTTCGGCGCGAACCCGCACCTTGCCCGACACGACGACGACACCGTCGAGCGTCACGAGACCCTCGGCGACCACCGCCGTGGCCTCCGATCGGCTCAAGCCGGTCACGAGCGACACGACACGATCGACGCGCTCGCCTTCGAGCGCGATCGGGATCCGCTCGATCACGGCGCGGGCGTCGGCGTCGATGGACCGCCGCTCGAGCCGGCGCGCCGACCGGCCCGCCAGGCACCGACGACGAGCGTGAGGCCACCGAGGCTGACGGCCATGTCGGCCACGTTGAACACGGGCCAGTGGGGCAACTGGATGAAGTCGACGACCGCACCGCCCATGAACCCGCCGTCGCCGGCCCGGAACAGCCGGTCACCGATGTTGCCGAGGGCCCCGCCGATCACCGCCGACAGCGCCACGCGAGCCAACGGCGACGACTCGCGCCGCAACGACGCCAGCAGCACGACGATCACCACGAGGGCGACGACGCCGATGATCGGCCCCAGCCCGGTGCCGCGCGAGAACGCCATGCCCTTGTTGTAGGTGAGGGTGAAGCGCACCAGCGACCCCACGACGCGCACCACCCGGCCGTCGCCGAGGCCGCG
>JANPGL010000090.1:0-11797 GCA_031423915.1 Actinomycetes bacterium
CGGCTCGGTGACGGTCACGTTCATCACCACGTCGGTCGCGTCGGCCGGCACGATCGCCGACAGGTCGAGGTCGTGCGGTGCGCTCGGTCCGACACGTAACGCCGTGCGAGTGTCGAAGAGTCGTTGGGGCGTGACAGCGACGAATCCCGGGGCGCGCTGCGTTGCCAGCTCGAACAGGAACGGACCGTTGGCCGTGGCGGTGGCGCCGTCGGCGAAGTACCCGTAGAGGAACACGCTGACCGTGGCCGCCGACTGCGCGAACACGCAGATCGAACCCGACGCACCCATCGGGGCGATCGCCGGCGTGAACCACTTCTGGTCTTGACCCGGGTAGTTGAGCGTCGACAGCACGGGCCGGGGTGCATCACAGGAGAACACGGTGAGGTAGCCGGCGCTGGCGCCCGACGCGACGACATCGAGGCTCAGAGCGCCGGCGCCGACGGGCACGCCGACCGTGCCGGCGATCGGCACCGTCAATGTCGTACCGGCGGCGATCAAGACGTTCTCGCCCACGACAGTGCGCGGCAGCTCGGCGAACGCCATGCCCGCGCCCGGCGACTCGTAGCCTTCGACATCGACCATGAGATCGGTCTGCGCCGTCGACGTGACGCAGAAGGCGCCGTCGTGCAACGCCGGCAACGCCAGCGCGGTGTCAACCACGCGACCGACCAGCAGGAGCACGTTGCCGTGGGGGTCGAACGCACCACACGCGTGCACACGCAGCTCGCCCGCGGGCGCGTTACCCGCGGTCGTCATGCGCACCGCCGCGCGAGTGGCGTCCACCGGCACACCACCCATGCCCGCCACCGCGATCACTCGCTCCCGTCCTGGCTGGAGGGGAGCGGCGCTCCCGACCGCTATACGCGTGTCGACGATCCGGATCGGTGACAGAACGTGGTATCCGTTCGATGAGGTCGCGTACGCGGTCCCCGCCCCGCCGACGACGAGACCAGCGCCAACGACGAGCACCGCCAGCGTGACCCGCGCCAGTCCCGCCCACCACGGTCTCGCCGCCTGCCGAAGCGCCCGCCTGCGCCCGTGGTTCATCGCCACTCTCCTCTCGGTGCCCCCAATGTAGGGGCCTGCGCCGCCGGTACGTCGTGGGCGGACGCGACGAACACCAGCTCCCCACGCCGCGCGGCGGCGGGTCACTCCCGGCTGCGGTCGAGGACGTGGGCGACGAGTTGGTACGTGGCGTCGACGTCCCCGCGAATGACCTCGGCCCGACTCGGACGCGGCCACTCACCGGGGCTTGCCGGCCAGGGTGACCTCACCTGTTGCGTATCGTTTGGTCCGTGATAGCGCACCTCATCAAGATCACTGCCCATACCGGCAAGAAGGACGAGCTGGTCGAGTTCCTGCGCTGGGACGCCGACGTCGCCGCGGCCGACGAGCCCGGCACGCTGCGCTTCGACGTGTATGACGTCCCCGACGAGCCCGACGCGGTCTATCTGTACGAGGCATACGCCGACGACGAGGCGTTTGCCGCCCATCGTGAGCAGCCGCCGTTCAAGAAGTTCGTCGACCACATCGTGCCGAACGTGATCGCCAAGATGGATCTGCTGCTGCGAAGCGCCCCGTCCGTCGCCGCGAACGTCCCCACCTGAGGCGATCCCGGTCGCTGCTTCGGCGCGGTCTCGGTCACTACGTGGCCGAGTCGGCGTGTGTGTCCAGTGGCGTGTGCCGGGCGAGGGTTGCGAAGTCGGCGTCGGCGTGGAGTACCGGCGCGTTCGACCGCATGGCGACCGCTGCGATGAGGCAGTCGGCGAGCTTGCGTACGGTCTCGCCATTGCGACGGCATGTTCGGTAGAGCGCGGCGGCCTGGTCGTAGTCCTCGGCGATGGTCGGCACGAGCGTGGCCCGGGCGAGCAGGCCGCGCAGCTGGGCGAGGTGCTGTTCGTCACGGGCACCGGCCAGCACCTCCATGCTGATCGCGTCGCAGATCGCGAGGTCGGCGCCGAGGAGATCGTCGACGGTGTTGCACACCTTGGATCCGGTGCCGCGGAGGAACTCGATCCAGGCCGAGGTGTCGATGAGGATCATCCGGCGCGACTGGCCCTCATCTGGTCGAGGTCACCGTCCCATCCCGAACCGCGCAGGCGGCGGGCGTCGTCGAGATCGAGCGGCTCAGCGGCGAGGCGACGCAGGGCCAGGTTGACCGCGTCGCGCTTGGAAGCCAGGTGGTAACGCTCCATGACGGCCTTGCATGCGTCGTCATCCAGGTCGATGTTGGTGCGTGACATACACCAACCATACACCATCGCCGGCTCCTCGCAATCTCGCCGTCGCCCGTACATAACCTCGGGCGATGGCCGACTCGAAGCGCCACTACACCGACGACGTGCCGGACGACATCGAGGTTCGGCTACGCGAACGTTGCCTCGCCCTACCCGACGCCCACGAGGAGCGGGCGTGGGTGGGGACGCGGTGGATGGTCCGCAAGCGGACGTTCGCCCACGTCCTCGGTGTCGAAGTGGACGCGGGCCCGCTCGTCGTGCTCTCGTTCCGCTCAGCTGGCGAGGAGCTCGAAACGCTCCGCAACGCCGGTCATCCGTTCTTCGTACTCGGCTGGGGCCGCAACGCAATCGGCATGGTCCTCGACGCCGACACCGACTGGGACGAGGTCAGAGAACTGGTGACCGAGAGCTTCTGCGTACTCGCACCGAAGAAGCTGATCGCGCTGATCGACCGTCCCGACGATCGTTGAGTCTCGGGACCGGACACGCCGCCGGTCCGCCGCCTACGTCCGTTCGCCTCTGGCACCGATGCCCCTTCGGCGCACGCTTGAGGCAGCGCACCACGGGTGCGACCCGAGTCGAACACGAGGAGATGGCCATGCATGCTGTCGTGTACCACGGTCCCGGCGTCAAGGCGTGGGAGGAGGTCCCGAAGCCAGAGCTCGTCGACCCGACCGATGCCATCGTGCGGGTGGACGCCGTCACGATCTGCGGCACCGATCTGCACATCCTGAAGGGAGACGTGCCGGCAGTGACCGACGGCAGGATCCTCGGTCACGAGGCCGTCGGAACGGTGGAGAAGGTCGGCACCAGCGTGAAGAACGTCAAACCCGGTGACCACGTGCTCGTGTCATGCATCACCGCATGCGGTTCGTGCCGGTACTGCCGCGAGGGCAGCTACGGGCAGTGCCTCGGTGGGGGCGGCTGGATCCTGGGCCACAAGATCGACGGCACGCAGGCCGAGTACGTCCGAGTCCCGTTCGCCGACACCTCCACCTACCCCGTTCCTGACGGCGTGAGCGACGAGGCCGTGCTCATGCTGGCCGACATCCTGCCGACCGGCTACGAGGTCGGGGTCCTCAACGGCTGCGTCCGCCCGGGCGATGTCGTCGCCGTCGTGGGCGCCGGGCCGATCGGCCTGGCCGCCATCACCGGGGCACGGCTGTTCAGCCCCAGCCACATCGTGGCCATCGATCAGGCCGATGCCCGGCTCGAGGCCGCGAAGCTGTTCGGCGCCGACATCGTGATCAACAACTCCCGCGAGGATGCGCTGGCGATCGTGCACGACCTCACGCAGGGCCTCGGCGCCGATGTCGCCGTGGAAGCGGTGGGCGTGCCCGACACCTTCGAACTCGCCACACAACTGGCCCGGCCCGGCGGTCACATCGCCAACATCGGCGTTCACGGCAAGCCGGTGACGCTTCACCTCGAATCCTTGTGGATCCGTAACGTGAGCATCACCACCGGGCTCGTGGACACCTACTCGACGCCGACCCTTCTGCGCCTCATCCAGACCGGCCAGATCGACCCCGCCCGATTCGTGACCCATCACTTCACGCTCGACCAGTTCATGGAGGCCTACGACGTGTTCACCCGCGCCGCCGACACCCACGCCCTGAAGGTGGTGCTCACCCGCGCGACGTGACGCAGGGCGACCCGAGTCAGGTCGCTTCGCTCACGCCGTTCGGCCACACGACGCCGCTCAGCGCCGTGGACCGGCGACCGTGGTCGTCGGTGGGACCATGGGATAGACGCAGCCGTACGACGTCACGGTCTCCGAGCCCGTCCTGCCGTACACGACGGCGCTGGCCTTCTCGACCCACGAGCCACCCTTCGTTTCGCACTTGGCCTCTGTCGCGCCGGCGCCGGCCAGGCTCAACACCGCGAGCACGACGAGCGCGACCGGCGCCACGACGAACGAGATCGCCGACAGCCGCCGATGGCGACGATGGTCGACGGTCACCAGCACGACCAATCCGAGCACGATGAGGACGAAGCAGACGACGGCCAGGTTCTCGACGAACGATTGCATGTCTCTACCGAGCGCGACGACCGAGCGCACGGACCCTGCGCCGGCCGATCTTTACGCCTTCCTCGCGCCACACCCGACGCCAGGGCAGCCTCGAAGGGACGACGGCTCGGCGGGCTACTTCTTGTCGCGGGCGGTGCGCGCGTCCTTCTGCTGGGCCTGCTTCTCCGACTTGGCGGCGCGCTTCTCCTTCAACGACTTGCCGGTCTTTTTGATCTCGCTCGAACCCTTGGATTTCTCGGCCATGGGGCACCGTACCCGCAACCGTCCCCGCGCGCGTCGATCTGCCCGGTGAGTGGAACGAGGCGCTCAGTCGGGCGGAGGCGTGGCACCGAAGGCGTCGTAGGACACACCGAGCGTGTCGGCCAGTCGGCGCCCACTGGCCGACTGCGACAAAGAGATGCCACCGGGGCCCCACGGCGACGAGCTCCCCGCCGCGACCGCCCGCTCGGCCTTCGCCACCACGCCGAAGCGCTGGCGGGCCTCCTCTACGGGCAGGGCGGCGAACCCGAACCAGTCGACGAGCATCAGGTCGACGTCCGGTTCGCCGTCGGGTCCGTGCGACAGTGCGCCGCGCCGCATGGCGTCACCCACGCGCACGGTCATCCCCTCGCGCGACAGCTGACCCGGGAAGGCGTCGAACAGGCCCGCGTCGTGGGCCAGGTAGCCGGTCTCGAACAGGCTCACCACCATGGCCAGCAGCGCAAAGCCGCGGGGGTCGTCGTTGGCCCGGGCGATGAACGCGAACACCTCGAGCTCGGACTCCACGGTGGTCCCGTAGTCGGCCAGCACGTGCACCCAGTCGTGCTGCGCCAACAGCGGCGGTGCGGAACCGGGGCTGCCGGGGACGGCGAAGCCGCGGGACTGGTAGAAGTCGTGCAACCTTCGGCCCAGCGTGCCCGCAGGCAGGTCGGCCAGTGCCCGCCAGCGGGCGGCGAGCTCGGCGTCGTCTTCCACCAGGTCCCACCCCGACACGAGCGGCGTGTGCAGCGCGGTGGCCCGTTCCGGTGACCAGTCCGCCGTGTAGCCGTTGCGCTCGAAGTCGATGGCGGCCAGTGCACCCTGCGCCGTGGCGACCTGCTCGACGGTGCGCAGCAGGCCGTCGTCTATCCCGAGCTCGCGGCCGAACTCGGCGACCCGCTCGGCCACCTCGGGCGGGAGCGGCCGTAGCACGAGCGCCCCGAGCACCATCATGTGGACCATGCGCATCCGGAACGCCCGGGAACGACGGCGCAGCCCTTCCGCCGCGGTGCGGGCGTCGAGGACCGGCAACGTCGCCACATCGACGCGGTGCCCGGTCATCGCCTCGAAGGTGGCAACGATCAGCAGCTGCTGGAACTCGGTGTTGCCGCCGGACGGACGAGTGGCGCTGAGCACACCGGCGGTGTGGTGCGCCGTCTCGGCGGCGCCGGGTCGACTCAGGTCCACCTCGTCATCGAGGGGGAACGGGACCGTCACCGCGCCGCCTCAGCGATGCGACGACGCGATGGGCGCGCCATCGATCTCGAAGGCCAACTCGTCGGGATAGCACCACCACCAGTCCTCGCCCGGCTCGTACGAGCGCACGAGCGGGTGCGATGTCTCGTGGAAGTGGGCGGTGGCATGCTGGCCCGGGGAGCTGTCGCAGCAGCCGACGTGGCCGCACGTCTGGCAGACGCGCAGGTGGACCCAGTCGTGCCGCCCGAGCGACCGACAGGTGGTGCAGGCGTCAGGGGTGGCCGGCGACGGCTCGGCCAGATCGTCGGGCACATGGGTGCAGTCGTCGGACATGACGCCTCCTGGGGTGGGGTTCTCCCAGTCTGCCCAGGCCCGTCAAATCGAGGCTCTCCGGCCCGCCGCGAACCTGGTCAGGCGGGCGGAGCGACGCCCAGACCCACCACGCCGTGAGCGGCGATGCGATCGGCCACGAAGCCGCTGGCCTTCATCTCCTCGACGAATGCCTTCAGGTAGTTCACGCCCGCCTCGTCGCGCCCACGTGGGGTGCCCATCGCCTGCTGCACCGACGAGAACTGGCCGTCGAGCACGCGGGACCCGGGCAGTCGAACGGCGTCGCCCAGCAGACCGGGTCGCAGCCCGGCGAGTGCGTCGAGGCGTTCGTCGACGAAGAGCTGGAAGGAGCCGGCGAGCGTGGGTGGGCGCACGAGCTCGGCGTGGCGCAGGTTGGCCTCGAGCCAAAGGTCGTAGGCCGCGCGCGGCGCCGACGCGATCCTGACGCCCGGCCGATCGACCTCGTCGATCCTGGTGATCGGCGAGCCGGCCGGCACCAGGTAGGTGCACTCGATCTCGCAGTAGGCGGCGGTGAACGCGATCGTCTCGGCGCGCGCCGGCTCGGCACCGATGTTGCCGATGTCCCACAGGCCCGACGTGGCGTCGTCGGCCAGATCGCCGGGCGACTTGTAGCTGCGCAGCTCGATGCCCACGCCGAGTCGCTCGGCCAGCCGGCGCGCCATGTCGGGTGACACCCCTCGGGGGGTTCCGTCCGCCTCCCGCCCCGTGACGAGCAGGAAGTTGCTCAGGTTGATGGCGGCACGCAGCACACCGGTGGGAGCGAGCGCCACGACGGCGGCGGGCGTCGGGGCGTCCAGGGTCATGGCCGCAGCATACGGAGGGCGCCGGCACCGGGCCGCCACCGCGACGGGCTGCGGTACGGTCGCGCCGAATCGAGGAGACGCCCATGACCGTGCCCACCACCGACCAGTTGGCGGAACGTGCCGCGGCGGACGGCGAGCTGCGACAGGCGGTGCGCCACTGGACGGGCGGCATCCGGTTGACCGTCGGCGACGAAGTGACCGGGTTCACCGTGGTCGACGGCGTCGTCCGGCCCGGCGTGCCCGACGCCGGGGGCGACGTGATCACCGTCGGCGGCGCCGCCGACGTGTGGGAGCCGTTGCTGCGCGCGGTGCCGCCCCGCTTCGCCAACGTGGTGGCCACGATGGTGAGGCGGGGCCTGACGATGGAGGCCGAGCCGCTGCGTTACTGGCAGTACCTGCCGGCCCTCGAGCGCACCATCGAGCTGCTCCGCCCTCGCTCGCCCGTCGATCGGTCGGTGCCCGGGGCGGCCGGCGGCACCGCGCACCACGACGCGCCCGTCGGCCACTACGTCCACGTCGAGCTCGACGGCGTCGACCACCGCCTCTACTACGAGGAGGCGGGCCGGGGCATCCCCCTGCTGCTCCAGCACACGGCGGGCGCGCACGGCGTGCCGTGGCGCCACCTGTTCGAGGTGCCCGAGATCACCGATCGATTCCGGCTCGTCGCCTACGACCTCCCCTTCCACGGCAAGTCGATCCCCCCGGTCGGTCGACGATGGTGGGAGGAGCCCTACCGGCTCACGGGCGGCTTCCTGCGCCAGGTACCCGTGGCGTTGACGGCGGCGCTCGGGCTCGAGCGTCCGGCGTTCATGGGCTGCTCCGTCGGCGGGCTGCTGGCGCTCGATCTCGCCCTGCACCACCCCGACCTGTTCCGGGCCGTGATCTCGGTGGAGGGCAGCCTGCACATCGGCGGCGATCTCGAGTCGCTCCTCGGCTTCTGGCACCCGCAGGTGAGCAACCAGACCAAAGCCCGCATGATGGAGGGCCTGTGCGCTCCCCAGTCACCCGAGCCGTACGTGAAGGAGGTGGCGCAGGTGTACGCCGCAGGCTGGCCACCCGCGTTCCTCGGCGACCTCTACTACTACGTCGTCGACTACGACCTGCGAGCGCGGGCCAGGGAGATCGACACCGCTCGCTGCGCGGTGCACATCATGAACGGCGAGTACGACTACAGCGGCACCGTCGAGATGGGGCTCGAGGCCCATCGGGCCATCGCGGGATCGAGCCACACGACGATGGCGGGCGTCGGCCACTTCCCCATGCAGGAGAACCCCGGGGCGTTCCTCCCGCATCTCATGCCGATCCTCGACCGCATCTACGCGGGCCACATCCATCGAGCCGACTGCTAGCGTCACGAACGGGGACCACCCGGGGGGAGGGGCTCGTCGATGACGGATTCAGTGCGGCTAGAGGGGCCGGTCAGCATTCTGGTGACGCTCGGGCTCACGTTGCCGAGCATCAGCGACGCCGAGGTCGAGGGCATCCGGCAGGCGGCACCGCCCGGCTCCACGGTCCGGGTCGCCGAGAAGATGAAGGACGCCATCGGCCTGGCCGGCGACGCCGACGTGATCCTCGGATTCATCCCGAAGCCGCTGTTCGACGCCGCGCCGAAGCTGCGCTGGGTGCACTGCATCGCGTCGGGCATGGACATGTTCCTCTACCCCGAGATGAAGGCGAGCCCGGTCGTGCTCACGGGCGAGAAGGGCCTCGTCGGCGGCCACCTGGCCGACACCGGCTTCGGGCTCCTCCTGGCCCTGACGCGCCAGATCGGCACCGCCATCCGGCTCGGCCCCGAGGGCTGGAACCGGCGCGAGGCCATGCGCATGGTCGAGATCGAGCTCGAGGGCCTGACCATGGGCGTGGTGGGCTTCGGCGGCACCGGACGGGCCATGGCCCGGCGGGCCGTGGCGTTCGGCATGGACGTCCTCGCCTGCGACGTGACGGCCGTGGCCCCCTCCGATGGCGTGGCCGAGGTGTGGACGATGGACCGCCTCGACGACCTGCTCGCCGCCAGTGACGTCGTCGCCGTCGGCGCACCGCTCACCGACGACACCCGCAGCCTGTTCGACGACGACCGGTTCGCCGCCATGAAGCCCGGCGCGCTGCTCGTGAACGTGACGCGGGGCGAGATCGTCGACGGCGACGCCCTCGTGCGGGCCCTGCGCGACGGCCACCTCGGCGGCGCTGCCCTCGACGTGGCACCGATCGAGCCGCTCCCGGCCGACCATCCGCTGTGGACGCTCGACAACGTCGTGATGACCCCCCACACCGCGGGCGCCTCGCAGCTGCGCGGCCCGCGCAACATCGCCCGCTTCTGCGACAACCTGCGCCGCGCCCAGCGGGGCGATCCACTCGTCGGCGTCGTCGACAAGCAGCTCGGGTACTGACCAACCGCCTCCGAGGAGGAACCATGCGCTACTACTCCTGCGACTCCCACGTGGTGGAGCCGGCATCCGTGTTCGAGGGCTTCACGAAGACCTTCGGATCCCGGGCACCCTTCATCGACAGCGTGCCGGGCAAGGGTGAGTTCATCGTGCTCCCGAAGGCCGGCCGCATCCCGGTCGGGCGGCTCGGCATCGCCGGGCACCGGCTCGACGACCCGGCCACCGACGCCAAGATCGCCCGCGGGTACGCCGGGCTCAACCCCGGTGTGCTCGACCCGGTGGCCCGGCTCGACGAGCAACTCGTCGACGGCATCGTCGGCGAGGTCATGTACCCGAGCCTCAACATGTTCTCGTTCGCGGGGCTCGACGTCGACGTGGCCGCCGCGGTGTTCGCCAAGCACAACGACTACATCGTCGACTACTGCTCGGTGGCCCCCGAGCGTCTCGTCGGCATCGGCTGCCTCCCGATCCCCGACGTCGATGCCGCCCTGGCCGAGCTGCAGCGCGCCAGCGGGCGCGGCGTGCGCGGCTTCATGGTGCCGGCCCACGTCGACCCCGCCCGCCCCTACCACCACCCGGACTACGACCGCTTCTGGGCGGCGCTGCAAGAGACCGGCGCACCGCTCACCATGCACATCTTCACCGGGACCGACTGGCTGACGGGCCTGGCCGAGCACTGGGGCGCCCCCGGGACCACGATCAAGGGCTACACGCTGGCGCACACCTCTGTGGCCAACACGCTCATCGACCTGATCTGCGGCGGCGTCTTCGAGCGCTACCCCGACGTGCGCGTCGTCGTGTCGGAGTTCGAGACGGGCTGGGCCTCGCACTTCCTGCGCCGCCTCGACCACGCCATCTACCGCACGCCCAAGTTCGCCGTGGACTACCTGACCATGAAGCCGAGCGACTACTTCCACCGCAACGTGTCGATCACGTTCGAGGACGACGCCGACGGCATCGCCACCCGCCACTCGATCGGCGTGAGCAACCTGTGCTGGGGCAACGACTATCCCCACCACGACTCGATCTGGCCGAACTCGATGACGGTCCTGGGCAAGATCATGGCCGACGTCCCCGCCGACGAGGTCGAGCGCATGTGCTTCTCCAACGCCGTCGAGCTGTACAAGATCGACGTGTCGAAGCTGCCGGGCTAGCTCAACCGCCGAAGCCGGCGCGCAGCTCGCCGTTGGCCCGCATGCCCGCCACGCGGTTCTCGACGATGTCGATCCACGGCTCGTGCGTGACGATCCAGAAGCGGCGCTCGCGCGCCGCCTGGAACACGAGGTCGGCCACACGGTCGGGGGCCATGCCGTGCTCGGCCAGCAGCGCACGGCTGTGGGCCAGGAAGCGGTCCTCGACGGGGCTCGACTGGTGGACGGCCTTGACGTCGTCGGGCATCGAACGGTCGCTGTAGGCGATGCGAGTGTTCACCGCGCCCGGCGTCAGCACGCTCACGCCGACGTTCGAGTGCGGACCGAGCTCGTGGGCCACCGTCTCCATGAGCGCCACGACACCGAACTTGGCCACGTTGTAGGGCGCGATGCCGGGCGCCGCCTGCAACCCGCACGTGGATGCGGTGGCGAACAGGTGGGCCTCGTCCTGCTGGCGCAGGATGGGCAGGAACGCCCGCACCCCGTGGATGACGCCCCACAGGTCGACGCCGAGCGTCCACTCCCACGCCTCGAGCGAGAGCTCGTCGACGGGACCGGCGATCACGACGCCCGCGTTCAGGTACACGAGGTGGACGGCGCCGTAGCGCCCCACCACCTCGTCGCGCAGGCGGTTCATGTCGTCGGCCTTCGACACGTCGCAGTGCACCACATCGTCGATGCCGAGCCCGGCGAGACCCTCCTCGTCGATGTCGGCACCGACCACCGTCATGCCTTCCGCCGCACAGCGACGGGCGACGGCGGCACCCATGCCGCTCGCCGCGCCGGTCACCACGGCCACGCGCCCCTCGAAACGTTGCATGGCGACGACCGTACCGCCCGGCAGGGCGCCGACGGGCCGAGGGCGCGTTCGCCGGCGGTGTCGGGCCCGTCGTCTCAGGTGGGGAACAGCGGCCCGTGCACCGGGCCCAGCGACTCGAACGCGGCCGGCAACGGCACCCGCTCCCGCCGCGGCAGCCGAAGCAGGAGCACGAACCCGACCACGGCGGCGAGCACCGCGGCGACGGCGGCGTCGAACCAGTAGTGGTTCGCCGTGCCCACGATGGCGAAGAGCGTCACGAGCGGGTGGAGGAACACGAGCATGCTCCGCCGGGTGCGCTTGATGGCGACCACGCTGACGGCCAGCATCATCGCCCAGCCGAAGTGGAGCGACGGCATGGCGGCGAACTGGTTCGCCACCGATCGGCTCGGATCGGCCGCGTAGATGTGGGGGCCGTATGCCTGCAGGGTGTCCACGAAGCCCGACGTCATGCGGGGCGGAGCGAGCGGGAAGCCGACGTGGATGGCCAGGGCCAGGAAGGTGACGATGGCGAACCAGGTGCGGATGAACTTGTAGCTCGGGTGATGGCGCACGTATGCCCACACCAGGAACGCGATGGTCACCGGG
>JANPGL010000091.1:0-7544 GCA_031423915.1 Actinomycetes bacterium
GTTCGGCGTGAAGGGCGGGCGCGACGCTGGCCGCCGCTTCATCGAGGCCGTCGAACTGTGCAGCCACCTGGCGAACATCGGTGACGCCCGGACCCTCGTCATCCACCCGGCGTCGACCACGCACCAGCAGCTCACCAACGCCCAACTCGACGACGCGGGCGTGCCCGCCGACCTCGTACGCATCAGCGTCGGCCTCGAAGACCTCGACGACATCGTGTGGGACCTCGACCGGGCTCTCGACGCGGCGGTGACGGCATGAGCGAAGCGAATGCCGTCGCGACCGAGCGAGCGCCAGCGAGCCGGGCGTCGATGGGGTCCGGGGGCGCAGCCCCCGAGGAGGAACGGCCGTGAACGCGGCTCGCACCTGGGAGGCGCCCGACGCGCGTCAGCGGCTCGACCTGATGCGGCGAACCCGCACGGTGGCCATGGTCGGCGCGTCGGCCAACGTCGCGCGCCCGAGCTACTTCGTGGCCACCTACCTGCTGGCGTCCACCGACTACGACGTCTACTTCGTGACGCCCACCGCGTCCGAGATCCTCGGCCGGCCGACCTACCCGACGCTGGCCGACCTGCCGGTCGTGCCCGACATGGTCGACGTGTTCCGCAAGCACGACGACCTTCCCGGCGTGCTCGACGAGGCGCTCGCCGTCGGCGCGTCGTCGCTGTGGCTCCAGCTCGGGCTGTGGCACGAGGACGTTGCGCGCCGGGCGCAGGAGGCGGGCCTCGCCGTGGTGATGGACCGCTGCCTGAAGATCGAGCACGCCCGCTTCTCGGGCGGGTTGCACCTCGCCGGCTTCGACACCGGCGTGATCACGAGCCGCCGGCGGCGCTGAACGACCGGTCTGCGGTCGTCGGCCACCGCCTGGCCGGGCCGAGGCCGAGGTGGCCGCGCAGCGTCGTGGTCGTGTACTCGGTGCGCAGCACGCTGCGCTCCTGGAGCAGCGGCACGACGTCGTCGACGAACGCGTCCAGGCCACCGGGCGTGAGGTAGGGCGCCAGCACGAAGCCGTCGGAACCGTCCCGCTGGACGAAGTCGTCCATCGCCTGGGCGACGTGGCCCGGTGTGCCGACGAACGTGTGGCCGGCGGTCGTCTCGATGATGAGGTCGCGGATGCTGAGGTGCTTGGCCTCGGCGAGCTCGCGCCACTGCGCCGCCGTCTTCAACGGGTCGGCGAACATGCGCGTGCGGCCCTTGATGATCGAGTCCGACGACACGTCGGGGTCGACCTCGGGTAGCGGACCCTCGGGGTCGTACGCCGACAGGTCGCGGTTCCACAGCTGCTCTAGCAGCAGGATGGCCGTCTGCGGGCTCACCTGCTGGCGGCGCACGTGACGCGCCTGCTCGGCGGCGTCGTCGGCCGTGTCTCCCAGCACGATCGACACCGCGGGCAGGATCTTCAGCTCGTCGCGCTCGCGGCCGTACGTGGTGAGGCGCGCCTTGACGTTCTCGTAGAAGCGCTGGGCGTCGTCGAGGCGCGAGTGGCGGCTGAAGATGCAGTCGGCGGTCTGGGCCGCGAGCTCGCGGCCACCGTCGGAGTCGCCGGCCTGCAGGATCACCGGGTGGCCCTGAGGGCTGCGAGGCACGTTGAAGTGGCCCTCGATGTCGAACTGGGGGCCGTGGTGCGAGAACGCGCCCGGCGGGGGCCGGCGCAGGAACCGGCCCGATGTCGGGTCTGCCTCGATGGCGTCGTCGGCCCACGAGTCCCACAGCAGGCGCGCCGCTTCGACCATCTCGCGGGCCCGCTCGTAGCGGTCCTCGTACGGCAGGAATCCGCCGCGCCGGAAGTTCTCGCCGGTGAACGCGTCGGACGACGTGACCACGTTCCACGCGGCACGGCCGCCCGACAGGTGGTCGAGCGTGGCGAGCTGGCGGGCGTGCTCGTACGGCTCGCGGAACGTCGCGTTCAGGGTGCCGGCCAGCCCGAGGTGCGTGGTGACGGCGGCCAGCGCCGTCAACACGGTCATGGTGTCGGGGCGGCCGACGGTGTCGAGATCGTGGATCCTGCCGCCCTGCTCGCGCAGGCGCAGGCCCTCGGCCAGGAAGAAGAAGTCGAGCTTGCCGCGCTCGGCGGTCTGCGCCAGGTGCACGAACGACGAGAAGTCGATGTTGCTGCCCGAGCGGGGGTCGCTCCACACAGTGGTGTTGTTCACGCCCGGGAAGTAGGCGGCCAGGATGATCTGCTTGGTGCGGTCGGTCATGGCAGCGTCCTCACGGGGCGGTGGCGGCGTAGCGGCTGAGGGGACGGGCGAGGCCGATGCGTTCGCGCAGCAGCCCCGGCTCGTAGGCGGTGCGGAAGCGGCCGGCGCGCTGGAGCGCCGGCACGACGCCGTCGACGATGGCGTCGAGGTCACGGCCGATCACGGCGGGCCGCAGGCGGAAGCCCACGAGACCGTGCGCAGCCCATGCCATCAGCTCGGCGGCGAGCTCGTCCGGGGTGGTGGCGAGCACCTGGCAGTCGGTCTTCCACCGGCCGCCGTCGGCCTCGTCGAGCGCGGCTCGTCGGGCCCGGGCGGCGTCGACCGTGTCGTCGAGCACGACGACCACATCGCCGAAGATGCGCAGCGGCTCGCCCGTGCGGCCGACGGTGCGTTCCGCGGTGCGGACGCCCTCGACCCAGCGGGGCACGTCGTCGACGTCGCGCGGCGTCACGAGGACCACATCGGCGGTGCGGGCCGCGAACTCGAACGGCACACGCGAGTGGGCCAGCGACACGACGAGCGGCTGGCCCTGCGGCGGCCGGGGCACGATCGAGGGACCCTTGACGGAGAAGAACCGACCCTCGAAGTCGACGTAGTGCAGCTTGTCGCGGTCGACGAAGCGACCGGTGGCCTGGTCGCGGATGACGGCGCCGTCCTCCCACGAGTCCCACAGCCGACGCGCCACCTCGACGGCATCGGCGGCCTCGTCGAACAGGTCGGCCACCAGCGCGGTCACCTCGGGAGTGGCCGGGGCCGTGGGATCGATCACGGGGAACTCGCGACGGCCGACGTGGGCGGCCTCGACGCGGCGCGTGGAGATCTGCGGGCGCCAGCCGGCGCGGCCGCGGCTCACGTAGTCGAGCGTCGACACGCCCGACGCGATGTGGAACGGCTCGGTGTGGGTCGGGGTGATGGTGGGCACCAACCCGACGTGCTCGGTGAGCGGCGCCATGAACGATGCGATCGACAGCGCGTCGAGCCGGCCGCGCACCTGGTCGATGCGATCGTCGGGTCCGGACCACGACGTGGTCTGGAGCGAGAACGAGTCCTCGATGGTGAGGAAGTCGGCGAGGCCGCGCTCCGCCGTGCGCGCCAGGTCGGCCCAGTAGCGGGGCGTGAACAGCTCGGTGGGCCGGGCCGACGGGTCGCGCCACGACGCCGGGTGGAACCCGGTGCCGTCGAGCGCCACGGCGAGGTGCAGCGGGGCGTCGGTCATGGCCTGGACCCTTTCATGCCGGGTGGGGTGCCGCGGACGTGCCGGCCCGGTCTTGGGCGACCTCCGCGAGCGTGGTGAGGATCGAGCGGGCGACCACGTCGTTCTGCCGGAAGGCGGCGGCGTTCGTGCGGGGCCGGGCGAACGCACCGGCGGCCGGGCGGTTGGTGAATACCCCGAGGGCGTGGCGGCGGGGGTGGCCGACCCCGTCGGCGCCGGCGATGCGCAGGTCGGCGCCGGTGACGACGACCTTGCCCGTGTTGGCCGACCACTCGCCGTCGCGCACCACCTCCTCGCGCACCTCACCCCGCTCGTGGAGCCGCCGCAGCAGGGCGTCGGTGGAACGGCTCACCGACGCCGGCGCGATGCGGGCGTCGACGAGCGCGGTGGTGGCGATCTCGTCCGGATGGGTCGAGCTTCGGGCCACGAACCGGCCGCGTCCCGCATCGGCGTCCACGGACATGTCGGCGCCGACGAATCGGAGCAGGCCCGCGTCGGCCAGAGCCAGGCACTGGCGCAGCCGTGCGGGTGGCGGCCCGCTGGCGTAGTACATGAAGAAGCTGAACCACCACCCGCTCACGCCCTCGACCTTGGCGCGGCGCGTGAGCCGGTGCGACGCGCTGATGCGCCCGAGCGGGCCGAAGCTCACGAGCATGCCGAGGAAGGCGCCGAGGTCGGCCGAGAACGCCGCGTCGGTGCGGCGGGCCACGTCGGCATCGATGTGAGCCACGAGCCAGGCCTGCAGCTCGTCGGCCGAACCCAACCGCACGCCGGCGAGCGGGCGGTCGAGGCGGTCGATCGAGAAGTGGTCGGCCGCGTCGGGCACGGCGGCGGCGACGAGCGCATCGAACGCGGCGACGTCGACGGCTTCGATGGCGGCGTAGCGCGGCGCGAACTCGTCCCAGGGCAGGGCGGTGCGGGCCGCATGGGCGTGGAACAGCTCGTGGTAGTAGGCCCAGCCCACCTCCTTGGCCAGCAGCGGCAGCACGTCGCGAAAGAAGTCGAGCTCGCCCGGGCGGGCCAGGAGCGCGTCGATGCCGTCGTCGTCGAGGAAGCGCGGAAGAGGGGCCAGCGGTGCCACGAGCCGATAGTCGGGCTTCGACCGGTAGGGCACACCGCGGCGGGAGCCGACGTGGAGCACGGGCTCGAGCCCGCTCGGCTCGTAGCGCAACCGACCGTCGGGACCGTCGACGAAGCGCCCGCCGCGCCCTTCCGTGACGAGCACCAGCAGGTCGGTGAACGCCTGACCGAAGCCGAGCACCGCCACGTCCGACCCCGGTTCGAGCACCGACAGGTCCTGCTCGGCCGTGTGGCCGGGGGAAAGGTACGCGAGGCCGTGCGCAGCGGCGAAGCGGGCGTGCGACGCCTCGACGGGTCCGGGCTCGGCGTCGAGGTGGCCGAGGGCCAGCACGACGACATCGACGTCGAGCGGTGCGTCGACACCGTCGAGCGTCACCCGTTGGCGGCCGTCGGGCAGATCGGTCACGTCGATGGCGTGTGCGGCGTGCCACACGACCTCGACCTCGGCCGGCAGCGAGGCCAGGACCCGACGGTGGAACCAGTCGAGGTACACCGACTGGACGCGTCGGGTCGGGAACGACATCCCCGTGAGGTGCCGGATCTCGTCGACAAGGTCGGGCGGGGCCAGCGACGCGAGCTCGTCGTCGGGCACCGCGCGGGCCCACTCGATGAGCGACGGGCCGGGGCGGATGGGGCCGTCGCACCGCACCGAGGTGTCGGTGAACATGGTGACGTCCTCGGCCAGCGAGTTCATCCACAGCAGGGGGTGGAGATCGGGGCGCCACACGCGCCCGGTGCCCGCACGGTGGGCGTCGACGAGGTGGATGCGCACCGGCACCCCGCCGAGCAGGCCGTCGACGTTGGCGGCCAGCCGTTCGAGGAGCGACGACGCCGTGGGGCCCGCACCGACCAGGGCGACATCGACGAGAGGCGGGAGGTCGGCCACGACGGTCACCTTATCGCAATTGTCGACTGGACTGGTCGGGATTGGGGGTCATGCCGGGTAGACCGTCACCTCGGTGGCCTTCACCGTGCACCACACCGGGTCGCCCGGCCGCAGGTCCAGCGCGGCCAGGCCCGCCGGCGTGATCTCGGCCACCAGCGGCACGTCGCCGTCGAGGCGCACGCGCACCCGGTCGCCGCGCTGGTCGATGTCGGCCACCGCGGCGGGCCACACGTTGCGCGGGCTGCCGTCGGGGGGCGTGCGGTAGAGCGCCACGGCGTGCGGTTCGATGACGGCGAGGGCGTGGCCGGCGGTGTGCTCGCCGGTGATGATGCGCCCACCGGTCGGGAGCAGGAGCGTGCCGTCGGCGGCGGTGCCGGCGAGCAGGTTCACGCCAACGAGGTCGGCCACGTAGCGCGACCGCGGATGGGCGGTCACGTCGGCCAGGGTTCCCGCCTGCACCACGCGGCCGCCTTCCACGATGACGACGCGGTCGGCCAACGCGTACGCGTCGACCGGGTCGTGGGTGACGAGCAGGCGCACGCCCGGCGTGTCCGACAGGTGCCGGCGCAGGTCGCGACGCACCTGCGCTCGCGTGCCGGCGTCGAGCGCGGCGAGTGGCTCGTCGAGGAGCAGCAACCGGGGCTCGGTGGCGAGGGCGCGAGCCAGCGCCACGCGCTGCGCCTGCCCGCCCGACAGTCCTGCGGGCCGGTGGCGGGCGTGGTCGGCCAGACCGACGCGCTCGAGCCAGTCGGCGGCTCGGCGGCGAGCCTCGGTCTTCGCCATGCCCCGGGCCCGTAGGCCGAAGGCCACGTTCTCGAGCGCCGTCAGGTTCGGGAACAGCAGGTGGTCCTGGAAGACGACGGCCACGGGCCGACGCTCGGGCGGCACGAACACGCCGGCGGCGGGCTCGTCGAGGACGACACCGTCCAGGCGGACGTGCCCGGCGTCGAGGTCGAGCAGCCCGGCGAGGCAGCGGAACAGGGTCGACTTCCCGGCGCCGTTCGGCCCCAGCACGGCCACGACCTCGCCGTCGTCGGCCGCCAGGTCGACCTCGAGCGTCAACGGTCCGAGCGAGCGCGCGACGTGCGCGTCCAGGCTCATGTGGTCGATCCGGCGGCACCGCCGAGGTAGCGCTCGCGCAGCGCCACGAGCACGCCGAACGACACCACGACGAGCACGACGCTCAACACCACGGCCTCGTCGGGGTTCGTCTCGTTGGCCAGGTAGATCGCCAGTGGCATGGTCTGGGTGCGGCCCGGGAAGTTGCCGGCGAAGGTGATGGTGGCGCCGAACTCGCCGAGCGCGCGGGCCCACGCCAGCACGGCGCCGGCGATGAGGCCCGGGCGGATCGCCGGGACGGTCACGCGCCGGAAGACGTACCAGCGCAACCCGCCGAGCGAACGAGCGGCGTCCTCGTAGCGCAGGTCCTGCTGGCGGAAGGCCGACTCGACGGTGAGCACCAGGAACGGCGTGGCGACGAACGCCTGGGCGACGACGACGCCCACGGTGCTGAACGGCAGCGTGAGCCCGAACCACTCGTCGAGGTAGCGGCCCACGAGACCGCGTCGACCGAGGGCAGCGAGGAGCGCCACCCCAGCCACCACGGGCGGGAGCACCATCGACAGCGTGCACAGCGCCCGCACCGCTCCCCGCCCTCGGAACGGCACGCGGGCCAGCACCCAGGCCAGAGGCACGCCGAGCACGACGGCGACCCCGGTGGCCCACAGGGAGCACGTGAGCGACAGCCGCAACGCCCGCACCGACCCGTCCGACGTCAGCATCGAACCGACGTGCGACCAGGGGACCTGACGCAGCAGGCCCAGGAAGGGGAGAGCGAAGAAGGCCGCGGCCAGGCCGGCCAGGGCGAGCACGGGCAGGGGCGGGCGTTGGGTGCGCCGGGATCGTCCCATCGAACCCAGGTTAGTCAACATTGGACTAAGGGCCGCGTTGAGCCTACTCGTAGCCTGCCGCCCATGCCCGCGACTCGTCGTCCCGCCCTCGGCACCATCACCGAGCCCGCCCGGCAGGTCGACGTCGTGCACGAGACCGACGTGCTCGTGGTCGGCTCCGGGCCGGCCGGGTTGGCGGCCGCCCTGGCGGCCGCGCGCTCCGGGGTGGGGGTGACGCTGGTCGAGCGCGTCGGCTGCTTCGGCGGCAACCTGACGG
>JANPGL010000092.1:0-2347 GCA_031423915.1 Actinomycetes bacterium
CACCACGCGACGCGTGGCGAAGCTCCTGCCGTCGCGGATGCGGTCGACCTCGTAGAGGATCGGCACCGTCGGGTCGCCCGGACGAAGGTAGTAGGCGTGGAGCGAGTGGACCTTGGCCTCGGTGACCGTACGGGCCGCCGCCACGAGCGCCTGCCCGGCCACCTGGCCACCGAAGACCCGCTGGCGGTTCTCGTCGGGGGACACGCCGCGGAAGATGTTCACCTCGATCGCCTCGAGGTCGAGGATGTCGATCAGCTCGTCGAGCGCCCGTCCCATGGTTTCAGTCTCGCAGGTGCATCGCCCGGACGGGGGAGCGCGGGCGCAGCGCACGACCCGCCCGTCGTGCGCTGCACCTGCTCCGGTACCCCACCGAGATCTTGCGTGGCCGGCCACCAGGGCGGGCGGCCAGCCACGCCCCGACCACTCAACGCCGCCACGCTCCGGATGCCGGCAAGGGGGCGTCAAGATGGCCTCAAGCCGGCCACGGCAGGGTCCCTTGTCTCGTGCTAGACCAGCCACTTGCCGAATCGAGGCCCGAGCGCGGGCCGTTTCTCCTGGGGATGGATGTCATGAGCCTGCTGCCGTTGGATCCCGACCAGCTGCTGTCGACCACGCGTGCCGTGCGCAAGCGGCTCGACTTCGACCGCCCCGTGCCCGACGAGCTGATCCGTGAGTGCGTGGCCCTGGCCATGCAGACGCCCTCGGGCTCCAACATGATGTCGATGCAGTTCGTCGTGGTGAAGGACGAAGCAAAGCGCAAGGCGATCGGCGAGGTGTACCGCCAGGGCTACGCCATGTACAAGGGCATGGACGGCGTCTACATCGGCTCGATCGACAAGGGCGACGACGACGCCAACGCGCAGCAGAAGCGCTCGGCGTCGTCGGCCGACTTCCTCGGCGAGCACATGGGCGATGCCCCGGCGCTCGTCATCGCCTGCTCGGCTACCGGCCGGCTCGACGGCGCGCCGGCCATGGCCGCCGCGTCGGTGTGCGGCAACGTGCTTCCCGCCATGTGGAGCTTCATGCTGGCGGCTCGGGCCCGCGGCCTCGGCACGGCCTGGACGACGATCCACCTGATGATGGAGCAGGCCGTGGCCGACATCGTCGGCATCCCGTTCGACAGCGTGCAGCAGGTGTGCCTGTCGCCGCTGGCGTTCACGAAGGGCACCGACTTCAAGCCGGCCGCCCGCCCGGAGCCCGACACGATCATCCACTGGGACACCTGGTAGTGGACGCCGCCCTGCGCGCTGCCGCGCTGGCAGCCAAGGGGTTCATGCCGCCCGACGAGGGCGACGCGCTGCACGACGCCGCCGTGCAGGCCGCGACGCGACTGCCGGGTCTCCCGATCGTCGAGGTCGGCTCGTACTGCGGTCGCTCGACGGTGTGGCTCGGTGCGGCGGCGCGCACCGTCGGCACGGTCGTGTTCGCCGTCGACCACCACCGGGGCAGCGAGGAGAACCAGCCCGGGTGGGAGTGGCACGACCCCACGACCGTCGACCTCGCGGTGGGCAAGATGGACACACTGCCGCTGTTCCGGCGCACGATCCACGACGCCGGGCTGGAGGACGTCGTCATCGCCATCGTCGGGCGGTCGCCGTCGGTGGCCCGCTACTGGACGACGGCGTGCGCGTTCGTCTTCGTCGACGGCGGCCACGGGGTCGAACCGGCTCGCGCCGACTACCGCGGCTGGTCGCCCCACGTCGCCACCGGGGGCATCCTCGCCATCCACGACGTGTTCCCCGACCCCGCCGACGGCGGCCGGCCGCCGTACGAGGAGATCTACCTGCCCGCCATCGAGAGCGGGTGCTTCCGGGAGGTCGGTGTCCACGGCAGCCTCCGGTTGCTCGAGCGGGTGGCGTGACGGTCGAGCCCCGAGCCGACGACGCGCGGCGCGATCCGCTGGCGACGGGGGCCGTCGCGCTGGCGGGTGCTCTCGTCGTCACCACCACGGGCTTCGTGCTCGGCAACCTGCCGAGCGTGGCGGCCATGCGTCGCGACCACGGCCTGGTTCCGGCCACGGTCGACGAACTGGCGCGCTCCGTCGTGCTGGTGCTGGCGGCCGTCGTCGGCCTGGCCGGGCGCTCCCGCTGGCGCCACTGGGCCGCGGGCGTCGCCGCCCTCGGCGCGGCAGAGGTGGCGTTGGCGTGGGCGGTCGACAGCGGGCCGGTCGGGCTGGCCCGGTCGGTGGCCTGGCGGGGTGGGGTCGCCGCGCTGCTCGCCGGCGTGTTGGCGCGGGCATCGCGTCCGGCGTGGTTCGGGCGCGCCAGGTGGTGGGTGCTCGGTGCTCTCTCCTTCGCCGCCGGTCTCGGCGCCCTCGGCGGGCTGCGCGGGGCGATCGAGGTCCGGG
>JANPGL010000093.1:0-9372 GCA_031423915.1 Actinomycetes bacterium
CTCCGGACCGCCGAACCACACAATGAGTCTTTGCGTGCGTGCCCGAACCCTCTTCTCGTTCCCCACCGTCACCATGCTGACCACGGTCGGGCTGCTAATGGGAGGGGCGGACCCGGCGGCTGCGCACAACTCGCTGGTGTCGACCGACCCTCCCACCGGCGCCGTCCGCGACGTCGCCCCGACGCTGGCCAGCTTCATCTTCGACAAGGCCGTACCGCTCGAGACGGCGTCGGTGCAGCTCATCGACGCGAGCGGGGTCCGCACCGACCTGGCCGGCCTGGCCCACGGGCCGGCCGGTGACACCGAGCTGGTGGCGCCCCTGCCACCGCTCGCCCCGGGCGAGGTCACCCTGCGTTGGCGGCTCGTCGGCCCCGACGGTCACCCCCTCACCGACCGCGTCACATTCACCCTGCGCCCGCCAGCCCCGTCCACGACCGTCGCGCCTGCCGTCGGCGCCGCGGCATCCCCACCGACCTCCCCCACGTCGACCACAAGCGCCGGGCCCCCGGCGGTTCGGGCGAGCGATGCGGCACCCGCCGTTCCCGGGCTGGTGCGGTGGCTGCTGCGGCTGGCCAGTTACGTGGCCATCGTGGCGATGCTCGGCATCGTGCTCGCCGACGGTCTGGTGTGGCCCGGTGCCCTCGGGCACCCGCGCCTGGCCGCAGTCCTGTCGCGGGCGACCATCGCCGTGGTGGTGATGGGTGCGCTCCAGCTGCTGGTGCTGGCCTCCGACGTCGCCGGCGGGGTGCCCGGCCTGGGTGACCTCGAGGTCGCCGGCCGGACGCCGGCCGGCGGGGCCCTCGTGCTGCGGCTGCTGCTCGGCGCCTGGGCAGGCGTCCTGCTGCGCTCGTCGGGTGACGTCCACCCGGAAACCCGCTGGAGCGTGCTCTCGCTCCTGGGTCTCGGCCTCCTCGGGACGTGGGCGTTCGCCGGGCACGCTGCGTCGCAGCGCTGGCCCCACCTCGGCGTGTCGCTCGACGTCCTCCACCACCTCGCCGCGGCGCTGTGGATCGGCAGCCTGAGCGTGGTCGGGCTCGTCGCCGCCGATGCCGTCGGGCCGGCCGAGCTCACCCGAGTGTTCCGGCGCCTTTCGCGCTGGGCCGCCGTCGCAGTGGTCGGGCTGGTGGTCACCGGGCTGGCGCAATCCGTTCGCCTCGTCGGCGGTCCGTCCCACTTGTTCGGCACGGGTCACGGCCGATACCTGGCGCTGAAGATACTGGTGCTCGCCGGCATGCTCGCCGTGGCCAACGCCAACCGCCGCCAGGTCAACTCCCGACTGGCCCGCGCTGAACACACCCGTACCGCCCTGGCGCAGCTACGGCGGGGGATCCTGTCGGAAGTGGCCCTCGGCGTGGTGATCATCGGTGTGACCGCCGCGATGGTCGTCGCACCCCCGGGCGCCTCTCTCTGAGACGCGACCAACTATCTCGCCACCTTGTTACTACGCTACGTAGTTTGTTAGCGGAACGTCACCGAACGGAGACCCTCATGCGACGACTCCCCCTCCTCGCCACAGCCATCGCCATCACCCTCGCCGCCTGCGGGAGCAACGGCTCGACCGGCAGCAGCGCCACCTCGACGGCCAAGACCGCGACAGCGAGCGGCACCGCCGCGACCAGCGCCGCGGAGGCCGACGTGACCTTCGCCCAGAGCATGATCCCGCATCACGAGCAGGCCATCGAGATGGCCGAGATGGCCCTCGACCCGAAGGCGGCGGCGAGCGCCCAGGTGAAGGATCTCGCCACCCGCATCAAGAGAGCGCAGGACCCCGAGATCGCCCAGCTCAAGGTGTGGCTCACCAAGGTCGGCTCGCCGACGCAGATGGACACCAGTGGCGGTCACGACATGTCGAACATGGACGGCATGATGAGCACTGGCGATATGGACGCCCTCGGCAAGAAGACCGGTACGGACTTCGACAAGGCGTGGCTCGGCATGATGATCGACCACCACAAGGGCGCCATCACGATGGCCGAGACAGAGAAGGCCAAGGGCACCGACACCGAACTGAAGACGCTGGCCGACGCCATCATTGCGGCCCAGCAGAAGGAGATCACCGAGATGACCGGTCTCGGCGGCGCCTGATAGGCGCCGACTAGCCTCCGGAGTCGAGCGAGCGAGCGAGCGAGGTGCATGGTGAGCGAACGACGAGCCGACGGCGCGCTCGAAGCGGACATCCTCGGTGTCCTGTGGGTCGCAGATGAACCGTTGACGCCGGCCGAGGTGAACGACCGCCTCGACAGCGGCCTGGCCTACACCACGGTGCTCACCGTCCTCACGCGTCTGTGGACCAAGGGTCTGCTCGAACGGACGCGCCACGGACGCGCCTACGCGTACCGGGCGCTCATGTCGGAGAGCGAACTTGCGACCCAGCGCATGGCCGACACCCTGGCGGCAGTGTCGAACCGCAACGAGGTCCTCGCTCGCTTCGTCGGCACGCTCCCCAAGCGGGATCTCGCTGCCCTCCGGCGCCTGCTCGACCAGCCGGGGCGGGAGCGCTGATGCTCACGCTCTTCGTCCCGGTGCTCGTCGCTGCCGTGGCGCTCGTGATCGTCGGGCCACGGTCCCGGCGCATCAACCCACGCGCCGCGGCGTGGCTCACCACCTGTGGCATCGCCATCGTGGTCACCAGTGCGCTCGCCACGTCGTGGGTCGTGTCCCTCGGGCTCCTGTCCGGCGCGCCGTTCGTCCACGTCCTCCTCACCTGGTGCCTGCACCCGATGTCGCATGCCACCCTCGGCACCCGCGTCATCGGCGCCGTGGCCCTGACCGTCTCGGCTGCCAGCACCCTGCACGTGCTGCGGGTGATCACCGACTGGTGGCGCCAACGCCTCCACGCCGACGCCGGCGTACGTGTCGTGCCCGATGCGCGGCCCATCGCCTACGTGGAAGCCGGCCGCGACGCCGCCGTCGTCGTGAGCACCGGCATGCTCCAGGCGCTGCAGCCCAGCGAACGGCGGGCGATGCTCGCCCACGAATCGGCCCACGTGCGCCACCGCCACGACCGCTTCCTCGCCGTCGGGCGCCTCGTGTCCGGACTGCCCTGGGTCGGCCGCCGCGTCCAGGATGACCTCCACTTCGCGCTCGAACGATGGGCCGACGAGGAGGCCGCCACGGTGGTCGGCAACCGCACCGTCGTCGCCCACGCCGTCGCCCGTGCCGCACTCGCTCAGCACGACACGCCTGCCGGCGCGCTCGGCATGGCCGGAGGCGACATCGTCGGACGGGTCGAGTCGCTCCTGGCCTCCCCCGCCCCCGCACGCCGGCCCGCCCTCGCGTTGTTCACCGCCGTCGGCGTCGCCGCCGCCATCCAGCTGCACCACCTCCCCGAGATTCTGCGCATGGTCTGCTGAGTCACCGACAGCCCGCTGCTGCGTAAAACTACGATACGTAGTAGACGGGGGACTGGAGTCGGCGCGCATCCACCCGGACTGTTCAAGGGACGCCACTGGGGCGGCTACCACTTCCCAGCATCGCCGCCTACGTGTACGAGGCCGGCCGAACCGTTGCGGGAATGGCGGCCAGCCATCACGACCCGGACGGCTTCAGTTGCGACGTCGGCGTGCACTTCGTCACCAACCGATTCGATGCCGCGCTCGGCGTATCCGGCCCGTTCCGCACGTTGCCCCGCTACGGCGAAGTCGTGCATCTCGCACCCGGCCGGCACCCGCTGTACCCGATGGGACTGCTCCGCGTTCCCCGATTCGTCGCCAGTGCCATCCTCATGGAAGACACGTTCTGGCGACTCCGTCGCCGACTACCCGGTGTGGCATCGCCGCCTTGGCAGATCGGCCAGACTCGAGATCGGAGCGCTCAGACCGCGTCGAGCAGTCCAGCGTTTCGCTGCTCGGGTCATGACTTGAGGAGCGCCGCCAGGGGGAACGCGGTCATGGCCACGCCGGCGATCGCCGTGGCGACCAGGGAGGTCCAACCTGATCGGAACGTACCCAGGACGCCTTTGGATCTGGCCAGGATGATGATGAGCAGGATGAGCGGTGGGGCGGTGATGCCGTTGAAGATGGCCGCGAGGTACAGGGCCCGGATCGGGTTGACGCCGATGCCGACGAGGGCGAGGCCGATCGCCATGGATGCCACGATGATGGCGTAGAAGCCGGGGGCGTCGCGGAGCTTGCGGCTGAGTCCTTCGTGCCAGTGGAAGGCTTCGGCGACGGCGTACGCGCTGGAGCCGGCGAGCACGGGAACGGCGAGAAGTCCGAGGCCGACGATCCCGACCGAGAACAGGAGCTTGGCGAGGCTGCCAGCGAGGGGTTCGAGGGCTTGGGCGGCTTGTTCGGCGGATCCGATGTCGACCGATCCGGACGCGCCGATGGTGACCGCGGCGGTGCACATGATGGCGAACATCGTGACGACGCCCGAGAGCATGCCGGTCCACACGTCGACGCGCATGGCTACGAGGTGGGGCCGATCGACGGGTTCCTCCGGGCCGTCGCCACGTTCCTCGACCTCCTCGGAGGCTTGCCAGAAGAACAGGTAGGGCGACACGGTCGTGCCGGCGATCGCGGTGAGAGCGATCATGTTCGCCGCATCGAACCGAAAGCGCGGAACGAACGTGCGGGCCACCACGGTGCCCCAGTCGACGTGGACCACGGCGAGAACCGCCACGTAGGCGACGAGGGAAAGCGCGAACCAGCGCAGTATGCGCGAGTAGCGGTGATAGGGCACGAGCACTTCGGCCACGGCCATGAGGACGGCGAAGAGTACGACACCTATCCCGATGGGAACGGGGACGAGGAGGTGAAGAGCAGCGCCCATCGACGCGAGGTCGGCGGCGATGTTGAGCGTGTTGGCCGACACGAGAAGCACGACGGCACCGACGAGGACCGAGCGGTGGAACCGCTCGCGTATCAACGTTCCGAGGCCCTTGCCGGTGACGAGCCCGAGGCGAGCCGTGGCTTCCTGGACCCCTACCGCGAGGGGAAGCAGGAAGGGCGCCATCCACAGCAGCGACAGGCCCTGGGCGGCACCGACCTGGGAGTACGTGCCGATGCCGGAAGGGTCGTCGTCGGCGGCACCCGTGACGATGCCCGGACCGAGGCGCTTGAAGTATCCGTGGCCCCGGAGCGATCCTCGACGGGGATGGTGCCGGGACGGTACGGAACGGGACCGCGACGGCACCGGGCCAGTCTGACACGCGGGTCCGAGGCGCGATCGACACCGCCGAGCCTTGCCTGACGTCAACTGTTGACTATTATCCGGGTCGTGACTCGTCGCAGATCCTCGCTGCCCTTTGCCCTCGCCGTCGTGGTGGGGCTCGCCGCGGGGTGCGGAAGCTCCGCGCCCTCCAGTTCGACGCCGTCCACCGGCGGTCCGTCGACCGCCGCGTCTTCCAACGCCACGCCCACGGCGACCGGCGACATCACGGTGTTCGCAGCGGCGTCCCTGAGCGATGTCTTCACCGAGGTCGGCGCGGCGTTCACCAAAGCGAATCCGCAGGCGCGCGCCACCCTCAGCTTCGATGCCTCGTCGGCGCTCGTCGCGCAGCTCGTCCAGGGAGCGCCGGCCGACGTGTTCGCCGCGGCCGACACCGTCACGATGGACAAGCTGACCGCGACAGGGTTGCAGGCCGGGACGCCGGTCGTGTTCGCCACGAACGTGCTGTCGATCATCGTGCCTGCCGGCAACCCCTCGGGCATCGCGTCGCTGGCCGACCTGGCGGCACCGGGCCGCAAGGTCGTGCTGTGCGCCGAAGCGGTGCCGTGCGGGCGCTACGCCAAGCAGGCGCTCGACGCGGCGAAGGTCGTGGTGGCACCGGTCAGCCTCGAGCAGAACGTGAAGGGAGTCGCCACCAAGGTGACGTTGGGCGAGGCCGACGCCGGGATCGTCTACGCCACCGACGTCGAGGCCGCGGGCGACAAGGCCGCCGGGGTCGCCATCCCGCCCGAGTTCAACGTGGTGGCGCGCTACCCCGCCGTCGCCATCAAGGCTTCGAAGCACGCCGACACCGCCGCCGAGTTCATCCGCTTCCTCGGCGGGCCGGAGGGCCGGGCGATCCTCGCCCGCCACGGATTCGGCACGCCGTAGTCGGCAGCGAGGCCACGATCGGCCTAGCCCAGCACCTCGGTGCGCCAGCGCTCGGGCGTGAGGCGCACGATCACCTCGGTGGTGCCGTGGTCGTCGTGCAGGTCGTCGGCCACCAGGTTGGCCATGAAGTTCTCGGTGTAGCGGACGCCGCCCTTGTCGCCCAGGTAGCGGGTGGCCATGGCCAGGATCTCGGCCTCGGTGGCATCGCCGAGCGGCTCGATCGTCACGTGGCCTTCGACCGTGACGTAGCGGTACGGGAAGCCCTCGTCGACCACCGCCATCGACGCCCGCCCGGCGGCCCGCAGCAGGCGGGCCTTGGCCGAGTCGGCACCCATGCAGATGTCGATCGTCCCGCCCGGCGTCCACCGGAACCAGATCGGCGCCTGCAGCGGCCCCTTTCCGGCGCGGGCGATGGCCAGCGTGCCGAGCCGGCGCTCCAGCAGGAACGCGTCGCGGTCGCCGTCGGTCATGGTCGCCACGTCAGCGCCCCTCGACGATCACCGACGGCGCAAGCCGGCCGATGAGGCTCACGGGCGGCAGCACGGTGGGGTGTCCCATCCACAGCTGGACGTCGTCGCCCGTGCGGCCCGCGGGCCCCTCGCACACCAGGTCGACGAGCACCTCGGCCACATCGTCCGGCGCCATGGCGATGGCCGGGATCGGGTTCTTCCCCATGAACCCGAGGTACATCGGGGTGGTCGTCGCACCCATGCCGAACGAGTTCACGCGCACCCCGTGCGGGGCGAGCAGGCGCGACCACCCCTGCGTGAGCCCGAGGACCGCCCACTTCGTGGCGTCGTACACGGCGAGCGGCCCGCTGCCGACGGGCGGCCTCGGGGCCGCCGCCCACGGGCACTCGGGTGCGTCGGCGTGGTCGAGCGCTTCCGGGAACCCGCACGTGTGGATGTGGTCCGTGCTGATGTTGATCAGGTCGCCGCCCCCTGCGGCCACGAGATGGGGGATGGCCGCGGCGCCCGTGACGTACACGCCGCGGGCGTTGACGTCCATCAGCGCGTCGTAGTCGGCCAGCACCTTGTCCCACGCGTCCGACATGGGGTCGCCGACGCGCACGATGCCCGCGTTGCTGACGACCAGGTCGAGCCCGCCGAGCTCGGTGGCGGCACGGTCGACGAACGCCTTCACCCCGGCGGTGTCGCACACGTCGAGCACGGCGGCGATCACCGTCACCCCGTGAGCTCGCATCTGGCGCGCGACATCATCGACCTTCGGGTCGATGTCGAAGATCGCCACGTCGGCGCCGTGCCGGGCGAGCGCCAAGGCGTATGCCCTGCCCAAACCGTCGGCCGCCGCGCTCACCAGCGCCCGTCGTCCCTGCAGCCTGCCGCTCATCGCTCTCCCCCAGGTCGTGATTCCCCGACCCGACCCTACCTACCGAGGGCAGCGACCCACCTAGGGCAGCGGCCCGCCGTAGACGTCGCGCGTGGTCTCGCCCGCGTCGAACCGGGCCTGGATGCGCCCCATCAGGTCGAGCGCCTCGGGCGAACCCGAGAAGCTGCCGAAGATCTTCTGGTCGTTCATCACCGACTCGGCGATGCGCAACAGGTCGTCGCCCTCGGTCAGCATGCGCTTCATGCCGGCCACGGCGGGCGCCGGCCGATCGGCGATGATCGTCGCCCACTCGAGCGCACGCGGGAGCGCCTCGCCAGGGCCGACGACCCGGTTGAGGCCCCCGAGCTCGAGCACGCGCTGCGCCGTGACGGGATGGCCGAGCAGCACCATCTCGGCGGTGGCGGTGCGGCCGATGAGATGCCGCAATCGTGACGTGCCGCCGATGCCCGTGCCCACCCCGATCCCGACCTCGGGCTGACCGAACAGCACCTGGGTCTCGGCGATGCGCAGGTCGCACGCCCAGCCGAGCTCGCAGCCGCCGCCCGACGTGTCGCCCGAGATGGCGGCGATGGACACCACGCCCGCCTGGTTGAGCTCCTGCAGGCACCGGAACCACGCTCCGCCGTCGCCCGTGGTGGGCTCGCCGAGGAACGTGTGGCGCAAGTCGGTGAGCCAGGCGTGCTGGAACCAGTACCCCGGTACGTCCGACGCCAGCACGACCACCCGGGCTCCGCCCTCGCGGGCGTCGACGAGGGCGTCGGCCAGTTGTCCGATCGCCGCCCACGACCCGAAGTTGGCGATCGCCGGGTTGTGCATGGTGGCGACGGCCACGCCATCGCGCGGGCGCGTCAAGGAGACGAGGTCACCCATGGCGGCTCAGTCGACGCCGTGGCCGGCGGCGATGGCCTCGGCCGTGCGGGCCGCGAACTTGGCCGCGCTGAACCCGACGACCAGGTTGGCCTCGGTCTCGATGATCACGCGGTGCGGCGAGTCGAGGAACTTCTCGAAGTTCCGGAACCCGACGTTGTCGGGCTCGCGCTCGGTGCCCGACAACGCCGCGTAGAACCACGTCTTCAGCTCGCCGAACCCCTCGTCACCGTTGGCGTGGACGATCGAGTTGCCCTTGTAGCTGGCGGTGACGCCGGCGGTGTTGACCACGATGGCCGACTGGGGCCGCTTGCGCAGCGCCGGCACCCGCTTGCGCCGCGCCGCGCACGTGGTCCAGAACTTCCCGTGTCGGTACACGTAGGCCACCACGACTCCGACGGGGAAGCCGTCGGCCGTCGTCCAGTTGAACACGCACTCCCCTCCCCCGCCGATGAGCTTGTTCAGCTCCGCGTCGGTGAGCTGCATGCCCGCCAGGTCCTCGTAGTCGGTCAATGCACCGTCGCTCATGGCGATCCCCCCGGTCGTCGTCGTCCCCAACGCTACCGCAGCGGAGAAACCGGCCAGGTCAGCAGGGCAACTTGAACAGCTGACGGCAGTTGTCGCCGGCGAACTTGCGGCGGTCGGCCTCGGGGAACATCGTGATGAGCTCGTCGAGGTCGAGCACGTACTCGGGTGTGTGGTCGGCGTGGGGGAAGTCGGACGCCCACATGAACCGCTCGACGCCGTAGCGCGCCGCCATGGCCGGGATCGTGCGCTCGTCGGGATCGCACGAGATCCAGCACTGCGTGCGGAAGTAGTGCGACGGCTCGTGCTCCAACGGCACGCGCCCACCGATGGCCGTGTGGGAGAACACGGCGTCCATGCGGTCGAGCCAGTAGCCGATCCAGCCGCCACCCGATTCGAGCACCAGGACCTTCAGCCGCGGGAAGCGGTCGAACACGCCGTAGTCGAACAGCGTGGAGAACTGGTGGCGCACGCCGTCGGCACCCGACACCGAGGCGGTGAGGCGCAGCTCGCGGACGTGCTCCCACGGCCCCATGCGGGTGCCCTTCGTCCACTGGGGCTCGAACGTCGGATGAATGGCCAACGGCA
>JANPGL010000094.1:0-5429 GCA_031423915.1 Actinomycetes bacterium
CGCCAGCACGACCCAGTCGGCCTCGTGTCGTTCGTCGCCGGCGACGACGGCGCGCACGCCCGCCCCGTCGGAGACCACCGAGCCGAGTGGGGCGTCGGTGACGATGCGGACCCCGCCCGACCGCAACGTCGAGGCCAACGAGTCGACGAACGCGCCGGGGTCGATCGCCCGGTCGCCGGCCAGCAGCGAGCCGTGCAGGCGGCCGGGCTCGGCCAACAGCGGCGCCAGCGCGGCGAGCCGGTCGCCGGTCACGACGCCGTCGGCGCCGTAGGCCGCGGCCGCAGCGCGCGCCGAGACGGGATCGGCGTGGATCACGACGATCCCGTGGGGCCCCTGGAGCGCGGCGCCCTCGGCCGTCAGGTCGGCCAGGGCCGGCGCGCTGAGCGCGTCGAGCGAGCGGAGCGCGGCGGTGCCGACGGCGGCGTGCCGGGTCGTCGACGCGCGCAGGAAGCGGACGAACCAGGGGGCCAGCCCGATCGCCCCGAGCGGGCGCACGTACACCGGCGCCATCGGCCGGCCGACGTTGCGCACGGCCTCGCGCAACGCCTGCGGTGACGCCAGCGGACCGAGCTGGGTGGGGCAGATCCAGCCGGCGTTGCCACGCGCCGCACCGCCCCCGACCGATCCGTGGTCGAGCACGATCACGTCGGCGCCGCGACGGCGCAACGACGCCGCGGTGCACAGCCCGACGATGCCGGCACCGATGATCACGACCCTGGTCACAGGCGGAAACCCTCGGGGAACGGGTCGGTGGGGTCGACCACCAGCTCGGCCCGCCCGGTGATCCAGGCCCGCCCGACGATCTCGGGGAGGACGGCCGGCCGACCGGCCACCTCGGTGATGCCCACGATCCGCGCCAGGAATCGCGTCCCGAGCACGGAGCGGTGCTCGAACCACTTGCCCGCCGCCAGCTCACCCCGGGCGTGGAGCAGCGCCAACCGGGCCGACGTGCCGGTCCCGCACGGCGATCGGTCGAGCACGCCGGTGTGGATCACCACGGCGCTGCGCCCGCCGTCGGTCAGCATGGCGTGGTGGCAGCCCCGCACCTCGGGCCGCTCGGGGTGCGCCACCTCCAGCGCGACGTCGGTCTCGGCCATCAGCCGCAACCCGGCGGCGGCCAACGCCCCCGCCGACGCCGGCTCGACGGGCAGGCCGACCGCGCTGGCGGGGGCGATGGCGTAGAAGTTGCCGCCCCAGCACACGTCGACCGTGACGCCCGAGGCCAGCGCCACGCCGTTCGCCAGCACGAACGAGGGGACCATGCGCAACGCCACGCTGACCGGGTGGCCGTCGTGCACACGGACGACGGCCGACACGGGGCCGCCGGCCGTCTCGAGCCGGACCACCGTCTCGGGGGAGCGGACGGGCACGATGCCCTCGGCGACGAGCGTGGTGGCGACCCCGATCGTGGCGTGGCCGCAGCCGGGGAGGAACCCGTCGGCTTCGGCGAACACGACGAGCGCGTCGTTCGCGGGGTCGATCGGTGGCAGCACGAAGGCGGCGTACATGGCGTCGTGACCCCGCGGTTCGCGCACGATGGCGCCCCGGAGCCCGTCGGCGACGGCGGTGAACGCGGCCACCCGATCGGCCACGGTCGACCCCGCCACGGCCGGCATCCCGGTGAGCACGACGCGGGTCGGCATCCCCTCGGTGTGGCTGTCGACGACTCGGACGGTGGTGGCGATCACGGCGCCGCCAGCGTACGACGTGCCGATTGGGGGGAATGCCGATGGACTTTGTCGACAATCGCGCTAGATTTGGGTCCCGACGGCATCCAGCGGCCGCCGACGGCATCGCCCCGAGGATCTCAGGAGACCCCCACGTGACCGACGACGAGCTCGCTGAGCTGGCCGAACGCTTCGAACATGCGCCCGCCGGCGAGGTGCTGCGATGGGCCGGCGCCACCTTCGGTGCCGACCTGGTGGTCGCCGCCGCCATGACGCTCGACGTGGTCCTCGTCGACCTGGCCGCCCAGGCCATCCCCGGGGTCGAGGTCGTGTTCCTCGAGACGCACGAGCACTTCCCCGAGACGCTCGCCACGGCGGCTGCGGTCGAGCGGCGGTACCCGATCGTGCTGCGCCGCTACGCCCCCGACCCGGCCGCCGTCGTCGAAAAGCAGTACCTCACGGACCCGAACGCCTGCTGCAACGCCCGCAAGGTGCTGCCGCTCGAGCGCGCGCTGGCCGGCCGCAAGGCCTGGGTCACCGGCATGCGCCGCGTCGACGCCGACACCCGCGTCGAGATCCCGGTCGTGCAGCGCGACAAGCGCGGCCTCGTGAAGATCAACCCGATCGCCTCGTGGACCGACGAAGACATCGCCTCCTACGCCGCCGACCACGACGTGCCGCTCAACCCGCTGCTGCAGCAGGGCTACCCGTCCATCGGGTGTGCGCCCTGCACGCGCCAGGTGGCGCCCGGCGAGCACGGGCGGGCCGGCCGCTGGGCCGGCCAGGGCAAGACCGAGTGCGGCCTGCACGTCTGAGGAGCGAGACCATGACGATGACCGACCTCCCCTCCACCCTCACCGGGCTCGACGCGCACCTCGCGGCGCTCGAGTCCCACGCCATCTACGTGCTGCGCGAGGTGGCCGCCGAGTGCGAGCGGCCCGTGCTGCTCTTCTCCGGCGGCAAGGACTCCGCGGTGCTGCTCCACCTGGCCGAGAAGGCGTTCGCGCCCGGCCGCGTGCCCTTCCCGGTGCTGCAGATCGCCACCGGCCACGAGTTCCCCGAAGTCGACGAGTACGTGCGCCGCCGCGCCGCCGCGGCAGGGGTCGAGCTCATCGTCGCCCGCGTGCAGGACTCGATCGACAGCGGCCGCGCCGCCGATCCCGGCCACCTCGCCTCCCGCAACCGCCTCCAGTCGGTCACGCTGCTCGATGCCATCGCCGAACGGAAGTTCGACGCGGCGTTCGGCGGCGCCCGGCGAGACGAGGACAAGGCCCGAGCCAAAGAGCGCGTGCTGTCGTTCCGCGACGCCTTCGGCCAGTGGGACCCCCGCAACCAGCGCCCAGAGCTGTGGCAGCTCTACAACGCCCGTGTCCGCGCCGGCGAGCACCTGCGGGCGTTCCCGCTGTCGGACTGGACCGAGCTCGACATCTGGCAGTACATCGCGGCGGACGACGTCAGCATCCCCGAGATGTACTACGCCCACGAGCGAGAGGTCGTCGCCCGCGACGGCATGCTGCTGGCCACCGGCCCGTTCACGCCCCCGGGGCCGGGCGAGACGCCGTTCACCGAGAAGGTGCGCTACCGCACCGTGGGCGACATGAGCTGCACCGGCGCCGTGCGCTCGGTGGCCACCACCGCGGCCGAGGTCATCGACGAGCTGCTGGCGGCGCGCCTCACCGAGCGCGGCGCCACCCGAGCCGACGACCGCTTCTCGGAGGCGTCGATGGAGGACCGCAAGCGCGAGGGCTACTTCTGATGCAACTGCTGCGCCTGGCCACCACGGGCTCCGTGGACGACGGCAAGTCGACGCTCATCGGTCGGCTGCTGCACGACGCCAAGCTCCTGCAGGAGGACCAGGTCGCCGCCGTGGCCGCGTCCACCGCTCGCCGCGGTGGCGAGGGCCTCGACCTGTCGCTCGTCACCGACGGCCTGCGGGCCGAGCGCGAGCAGGGCATCACCATCGACGTCGCCTACCGCTACTTCGCCACGCCGACGCGTTCGTTCATCGTGGCCGACACGCCGGGCCACGTGCAGTACACGCGCAACATGGTGACCGGCGCGTCGACCTCCGACGTGGCCGTGCTCCTCGTCGATGCGCGTCACGGCGTGCGCGAGCAGACGCGCCGCCACGCCGCCGTGGCGGCGCTGCTCGGTGTCCACCACCTCGTGCTCGCCGTCAACAAGCTCGACCTCGTCGACTGGTCGGCCGAGCGCTACGACGCCATCGCCGCCGAGGTGCACGCGCTCGCCACCCAGCTCGGTGTGCGCCAGGTCCACCTGGTGCCCATCTCGGCGCTCCACGGCGACAACGTGGTCGACCCGTCGGTCAACACGCCCTGGTACGACGGGCCCACGCTGCTCGGCCTGCTCGAGGCGTTGCCCATCGACGACTCGCTCACGGCCACCACGGGCCTGCGCCTGCCGGTGCAGCTCGTCATCCGGCCGCGGGTCGGCAGCGAGGAGCGGCGCTGGTACGCCGGGGCGGCGTCGGGCGCCGAACCACAGGTCGGCCAGGAGGTCGTGGTGGCTGCCACCGGCCGCACCACCACGATCACCGCCGTCGAGGGGACGGGCACCGCGGT
Organism: Actinomycetes bacterium; assembly: GCA_031423915.1. Lineage (GTDB taxonomy): Bacteria > Actinomycetota > Acidimicrobiia > Acidimicrobiales > Ilumatobacteraceae > JANMAT01. Next base: position 4,250 of record JANPGL010000094.1, read on the forward strand.
GCGCGTGCAGCTGGCCGACGAGCTCGACGTGGCGCGTGGCGAGATGCTGACGGCGGTCGACGATCGCCCCGTGGTCACCGACGAGCTCACGGCCACCGTGTGCTGGTTCGCCGAGAAGCCGCTGCACGCCGGCGACCGGCTCCTGGTGAAGCACACCACGCGCCTGGTGCCCGCCATGGTCACCGACATCGAGCACCGCTTCGACATCGAGACGTTCAAACGGCACCCCACTGCCGAGCTGGCCATGAACGACCTGGGCCGCGTGCGGCTGCGCACCGGCTCGCCGCTCGCCGTCGATCCGTACGCCCGCAACCGGCGCACGGGCAGCTTCATCCTGGTCGACGAGCGCACCAACGCCACCGTGGCCGCCGGCCTGGTGGACGAGGCCTGAGGAGGAACGGCATGACCGCCACCGTCACCACCTTCACCGACGCGTATCCGGTGGTGCTGCGCGTCGAGGGCCGGCCGGCGCTCGTGGTCGGCGGCGGCGCCGTGGCAGCCGGCAAGGTGCGCGGCCTGCTGGCCGCCGGCGCGCGCGTCACCGTGGTCGCTCCCGAGATCCATGCGTCGATGCCCACGGGCGTGCGGGTCGTCCGCCGTCGCTACCGCCGCCGCGACGTGCGCCGGCAGCAGCTCGTGTTCGCCGCCACCGGCGACCGTGCGGTGAACCAGCGGGTGTTCGATCAGGCGACGCGGCGGGGCCTGTGGGTGTGCAGCGTCGACGACCCCGACCGGTGCAGCTTCACGCTGCCCGCCATCCACCGCGACGGTCCGGTGGTGATCGCGGTGACCAGCAGCGGCGCCAGCCCGACCCTCGCCCAAGCCGTGCGCGACCGGTGCGTCGCCGCAGTTCCAGGCGACCTGGCCGCCGTGGCCGCCGCGCTGGCCGACGCCCGCGCCGACGCCCGCCACCTCCACGGCACGAGCGAAGGGCTGCCGTGGCGGCCCATCGTCGACGGCCTCCTCGACGACGCCGCCTCCGGGGCGTCGCCCGGCCCGGTGGCCGCGCCCGACCCCGTGGCGGCGGTGGCTCCCGCCCCCTCGCCCGCCGCCACAGGCACGGTCGACGACCGCTGGCTCCGCTCGTTGGCCGCGGTGACGGCGTGACCGTCCACCTCGTCGGCGCGGGACCCGGCGATCCCGAGCTGCTCACGCTGCGGGCCGCCCGCCTGCTGGCCAC
>JANPGL010000095.1:0-2311 GCA_031423915.1 Actinomycetes bacterium
GGGGCTGGCGCGCTGCTCGCGGCGGGGGGGGGGGGCTGGGCCGGGGGGGCGCCCCGCCCGCGGGGGGCCCCCCCCCCACGACAGCGACACGCCGCGTTCGTGGACCACCGTGTCGAGACCGTCGGGGAGCCGGTCGACGAGGTCATCGAGGCCGACCGCTCGGCAGGCGGCCAGGACCTCGTCGTCGCCGGCGGTCGGCCGGGCGAAGGCCACGTTGTCGCGGACCGTGCCGGCGAACAGGAACGGCTCCTGGGGCACCAGGCCGAGCTGGCGGCGCAATGACGAGAGCGTGACGGTGCGCAGATCGTGCCCGTCGAGGCGCACGGTTCCGGCCGTCGGGTCGTGGAAGCGGGCCACCAGCTTGGCGACGGTGGACTTCCCGGCGCCGGTCGTGCCAACGAACGCCACGGTCTCGCCGGCCGCGATGTGGAGGTCGACGTCGCGCAGCACCTCCACCCCGTCCACGTAGCCGAACGCGACGTGGTCGAGGTCGATGCGGCCCTCGACGGGTGGCAGGTCGACGGCATCGGGCGACTCCGCCACGGTCGGCTCGGTGGCCAGCAGTTCGCGGAGCTTCGTCACCGCGGCCTGGCCCGACTGGTAGGTGCCGTACAGCTGGACGAGCTGCTGGATGGGGGCGAAGAACGTGGTCAGGTAGAGCACGAACGCCGCCAGCGTGCCGATGCTCAGCTTGCCGTCGAGCACCAGCTTGCCGCCAACCGCCAGCACCAGCACCTGGCCGGCCACGCCCACCATGTCGGTGGCCGGGCCGTAACGGGCGTTCACCTCGGCGGTGCGCACGTTGGCGTCGCGGTAGGCGCCCACGATGTTGCGGTGGCGCACCACGTTGTGCCGACGGCGGTTGGCGGCGATGACGAGGCGGATGCCGCTGAGCGACTCCGACAGGTCGGCCAGCACGTCGGCGATTCGGTCGCGCACCAGCGCGTACGAGCGATCGGACGCGGAGCGGAACCAGAGGGTCAGCACGATCATCGGCGGCAGCACGCCGGCCACGGTCACCATCGCCAGCAGCGGCTCGAGACGGAACAGGATCACCGTGACCACCAGCATCGTGAGCGCCTGCACCGCCAGGTTCACGATGCCGTCCTGGAACAGCAACGACAGCGCCTCGACGTCGCTCGTCATGCGGGTGAGGAGGCGTCCGGCCTTCTCGTCGGTGTAGAAGTCGATCGACAGGCGCTGCAGGTGCGAGAACACGCGGGTGCGCAGCTCGTAGGCCAGTCGTTCACCGACGCGACCGGTCAACGCCACGCGCGCGGCACCCGTGGCCACCGCGGCCACCACCGAGACGAGGTAGAACCCGGCCACGAGCCACAGGGCCCGCCGGTCCTTGGCCACGATGCCCTCGTCGATGCCGTACTTGGTGAGGAGCGGCCCGGCCTGCAGCGCCAGCGTCTCGGCGACGACGAGCGCCCCGGCGGCGGTCAGCGACCAACGGTGCCCGCCGAGGAAGCGGCGCAACGTGAAGGGACGCCGGTCGGGGTTCACGTGCGTGAAGCGCTCGGTCGGTGCCGGGTGCTCGGGCTCGCGCGCCTCGATGGCTTCGGCCGCCTCCCGCAGCTCGCTCGGTATGCCCGCGAACGGCAAGCCGGCCGCCGCGCTCGACGACGTGGCGGGCGGGCCGAACCCGCCACCCCCGCCCCACATCAGCCGGCCGTCCCGTCGGTGTCGATGTCGCCGAGGTCGATGCGGGCCAGCAGCTCCCGGTAGCGCGGCTCCGTGGCGAGCAGCCGCTCGTGGGGTCCGTCGGCGATCACCCGGCCGCCGTCGAGCAGGACGACCCGGTCGGCCAGGGCGATCGTCGAGAGCCGATGGGCGATGAGGATCACCGTCCGGCCGTCGAGCGCGACGCGCAGCCGTTCGTGGATGCGCGCTTCGACGGCAACGTCGATGGCAGACGTGGCGTCGTCGAGCACGACGACGCGGGGAGCGGCGAGGACGGCGCGCGCGAGCGCCAGGCGCTGGCGCTGGCCGCCCGACAGGTCGTAGCCGCGCTCGCCGACCACGGCGTCGTAGCCGTCGGCGAGGGCCTCGACGAAGCCATCGGCGTCGGCCACGCGCGCCGCGGCGCGCACGTCGGCGTCGGAGGCGTCGGGCCGGGTGAACGCGATGTTGGCGCGCACCGAGTCGGAGAACAGGAACGGCTCGTCGGTCACCATCGCCACGTGGTGCCGAAGGCTGGTCTGCGTCAGGTCGCGCACGTCGTGCCCGTCGACCAGCACGCGGCCCTCGTCGACGTCGTAGAACCGGTCGAGCAGCCGGGCCACCGTCGACTTGCCGCTCCCGGTGG
>JANPGL010000096.1:0-6381 GCA_031423915.1 Actinomycetes bacterium
GCTCGCGGCGCGCCCCAGGCGTTCCCGCACCTCGAGCACCTGGGCGGCGCGGTACGAGTCCCGAACAGTTCGGCGCTGCTCGGGCGTGTTGTTCGGCGAGTAGTACTGGCTCACCCGCACCTGGCGGCACGCGGCCGGCACGGCGGCGCTGGCTCCCACGTTGTTGCTGTGCCGCCGGTAGTCGAGGATGACCTCGTCGAGGAACGCCAGGTCACCGAAACGAGTCAGTTCGATGAGCGCGTTCCAGTCCTCGGCGTACCGCATCCGCTCGTCGAACCCGCCTATCCGGTCGTACAGGTCGCGGCGCGCCACCATCAACCCCGGTGGGAACATCACGCTCGCCGTCAGCACCATGCCGAACGTCGTCGGCTCGGACGCGGCGACATGACGAGGGCGACCGCCGCCGCAGTCGATGCGCCTACGGCCCATCGACGCGAACACGCCTGGCTGCAGGCCGCGGCCGTTCTCGTCGACGAAGTCGGCGAGCCCGTGGGCTCCGATGCTTCCCGGCGAGCGGTCGACAAGGGCGAGGAGCGCGGCGAGTGCATGGGGGCGCCACAGGTCGTCGGCGTCCATGAACGACACGTACCGGGCCTCGCCGGGCAGCAGCCGAAGCCCGTGGTTGCGGGCGACGCACGGGCCGCCGTTGCGCTGCTCGACGAGCGAGAAGCGATTGTCGGCTGCGCAGAAGGCCTGGACCAACTCCCTGGTGCCATCGGTCGATCCGTCGTCGACGACGATGCACACGAACGTGCGGTGCGTCTGACCGGCGATGCTCGCAAGCGTCGCTTCGATGAAGCCCGCAGCGTTGTACGCAGGGACCACCACTCCGACCGTAGCGTCGGTCACACCTGGCATTTCGTCCATGTCCGCCCTCCGCTCATCGTTGGTGCGACACGTGCGCTCGTCGCACCAGTGCCTGTCGCGGCCGCCATCGTCGTCCCACCCGATCGGCAGGCGGTGGGCACGGCATCGCCCGTGCCAGGTGCAGCGCCTCTGCTCCTACGGTATGCACGAAGCATGGCGGCGCGCGTCGATGCCCGCTGGCGAAGGGCCGTGGGCGCGACCTCAGCCTCGCAGCGAGCCGACGCCAGCCCCACGTCTACGTCCCCTGGAGCGAGCACCTGATGCCGAACGTCCCCGTGGCGTCTGCCGACGACCGGCCGATCGTCGATGCCGACACGAGCCGCGCCACGCGCACGCCCGACATCGCGCTCATGCCCTCGGCGTACGCGCCGCACCTCGGCGGGGTGGAAGAGCTGACCCGGCAGCTCGCGACGGCGCAGCAGGCCAGAGGCGCGCGGCCGCTTGTGTTCACCATGCGGTGGCCGAAGGACCTGCCGTCTGCCGAGGTGCTCGACGGCGTCCCGGTTCGTCGAGAGGTCTTTCGCATCCCCGAGCTGCGACCCCGCCACCTCGTCGGATACGCGCTGCGGGCGCGGCGCACCGAACACGACGTCGAGCGCACGATCCGAGAGCACGGCGCCCAGGTGATCCACGTGCAGTGCGTCTCGAACAACGGGCGCTACGCGCTCCGGTGCGCCCGGGCGCTCGACCTGCCGCTCGTCGTCAGCCTGCAGGGCGAGCTGACGATGGACGCCACCCAGGTGTACCAACGGTCCCGCGTCCTCCCCCGCCAGCTGCGCGAGCTGTTCCGGCACGCCGACGCCATCACCGCCTGCTCCCGCCACACGCTCGACGAGGCGATCGCCTTCACCGGCATCGACCCCGGCGATCGGGCCAGCGTGGTCTACAACGGCGTCGACCTGGCCGAGCTCGACCGAGCGACCCCCGAGCGGCGCACGCGCCCGTTCATCCTGGGCATTGGTCGTCATGTGCCCCAGAAGGGATTCGACGTCCTGCTCCGAGCGTTCGCGGCCGAGTGTCACGGTTCGCTGCGCAACCACGAGCTCGTCCTCGCCGGCGACGGCCCCGAGCGCAGCGCTCTCGAGTCACTCGCCCAGGAGCTGCACCTCGCCGACCGCGTCTCGTTCGTCGGCCGCTGCGACCGCGCCCGCACCGCAGCGCTGTTCGCCGGGTGCGAGGTCTTCGTCCTCCCGTCCCGCCACGAGCCCATGGGCATCGTGAACCTCGAAGCGATGGCGGCCGGCCGGCCGGTGATCGCCAGCCGCGTCGGCGGCGTTCCCGAGCTCGTGCTCGAGGGCGAGACCGGGCTACTCGTGCCACCCGACGACCCGGCGGCGCTCGCCGACGCCCTACGCCGGCTCGTCGACGACCCCGATCGCGCCACTGCGCTCGGTGCCGCCGGTCGTCGCCGTGCCCTGGCGTTCGACTGGGCCCGCATCGCCGATCACTACGACGACGTCTACCGCACCGTTCTCGACCGCCGTGGAGGCCTCCGATGACCGACTCCGTCGACCGGCCACTCCGGATCGCCTTCACGGCCTTCTACCTGCCGTCGGAGAGCAAGATCGGCGCGGGCTACATGGCGCACCGGCTGGCCAATGCGGTCGCCGCTCTCGGCCACGAGGTCACGATGTTCAGCCCGTCGAGCCGTCCCGACGATGCCCAGTACGCCCACGTCCATCACCCCCTGACGGGACGAGGTCGGATCGTGCAGTGGTCGAAGGCCGTACGCGATCTCGACCTGACGGGGTTCGACGCGCTTCTCGCCCAGGGCGACGACCACCTCCGAGCTCGCGGTGCCGTACCGGCGCACGTGCGCACGATGCACGGCTCGTGCTTCGACGAGGCGATGCACGCCCACGGCTGGCGCGATCGAGTGCGGATGGCCGCGCTCGGTCTCACCGAGGTGGTCACCGCCGTTCGCACGCCCGTGGTGGTGGGCGTGTCGGCCAACTCGACGCGGCTGTTCCCCTGGCACCGCACCGTCATCCCCAACGGCGTCGACATCGACCTGTTCCGCCCCGACCCGGGCACCCCACGGGAGGCGGACCCGACGATCCTGTTCGTCGGCACGTACGCCCGCCGAAAGCGGGGCGCGCTCCTCCACCGCACCTTCCGGGAGTACATCCAGCCGCGCGTGCCCGAGGCGAAGCTTTGGATGGTCTGCAGCGACGCACCGACGGCACCGGGCATCGAGGTGCTCGGCCGCATCAGCGACGCCGACCTGGCCGACCGCTACCGGCGGGCCTGGGTGTTCTGCCTCCCCAGCACCTACGAGGGGTTCGGTGTTCCCTACGCCGAGGCCATGGTCAGCGGCACGCCCGTGGTGGCGAGCCCGAACGCCGGCGCCACCGAAGTGCTCGACGGCGGGCGGCTGGGCGTGCTCGCCGCAGACGCCGACCTCGGCCGCTCGCTCGTGGAGCTCCTGGTCGACGCCGACCTGCGCCGTCACTACGAGGCGCTGTCGCTGACCCAGCGATCGAGGTTCGACATGCGGGCCATCGCCCAGGAGTACGTAGACCTCATCCACGACCAGCTCGACCGAAGGGACCACCATGCTGCGCTCGTCTGAACGCGAGGCGCTCCGCCGCCTGCTGGTGGCGTGCGCGCTGGCCGACGGCTCCCCCATCGATCCGTCGCTGGCACGTGCCGCCGGCCGGGCGCTGCCGCAGCTCCCCCGCGCCGCCCGGTACCACGGCATCGGGGCCGGCGCCTGGCTGGCCCTCCGTGAGGCCGGACTGCCCACCCCGGTCGCCATCGACCTCGAGCGCCAGTACCAGCGGGCCACGCTGTGGCACCTGCTGATGCTCGGCCAGCTCGGCCGGGTCGGCGCTGCGCTCGACGACGCGGGCATCCCATGGCTCACCTTCAAGGGACCGGTGATCAGCGAGACCCTCTACCCCCGTTCCGACCTGCGTCAGTACGTCGACCTCGACGTCTTCGTCGCCCCCGACCGTTTCGCCGACGCGCTCGAGGTGACCGTCGCGCTCGGTGCCACGGTGATCGAGCACGACTGGTCGCGCGTGCTCCACGAGATGAAGGGGGAGCTCAACGTCGCCCTCGACTCGGGCGGCGTCGTCGACCTGCACTGGAGCCTCCTCTACGACGAGCACCTCCGCCGCCAGTTCAGCTGGCACGACGGGGATCTGCTGGCCCGCCGGCGAACCGTGACGCTCTCCGACGGTTGCGAGGTGCCGACCTTCGACCCCACCGACACACTGCTGCACCTCCTCGTCCACGCCTGCCTGGCCGGCGGCCAGCGGCTGGGCTGGATGCGCGACGTACGCCTCGCCGCCGCGGCTCCCGATGTGGACGCCGACGCGCTGCTCCAGCGGGCGCGTGCCGGGGGCGTCGACCTGTGCGCCGGGGTCATGCTGCGACGCGTCCGCCAGAACCTGGGCCTGCCCGGTGTGCCCTCGTTGCTCGACGACGCGCTCGCGGGCGGCGAGCGATGGACCGACCTCATCGCCGCGTTCGACCAGCTTCGCCCGGCCAGCGCCTGGCACGGCGGTCAGCTCTCCGGCCACATCGTGATCGGCTCGACGCGCCGCAGCTCGGACGCCTCGGGCCGTCAGCTCTTGCAGCGCGCCCGACAGGAGGTCGCCGTGCTGCGCGCCGATCCCGATCACCCGTGGCGCCGGATGCTCCGGCACGCACCCGCTACCAGCCGGGGCATCACTCTGGCCGGAGCGCCGGATGCGCCCTCGCCGCTGCGAGCGGCGTACCTTGCGGCCGTCGCCCGTCAGGCCTCGGCAGCCGACAGCCGTCGGTAGAGACGCAGCACGTCGGGCGCGATGCGCTCGGGCCGGAACGAGGCGGCCCGCACCACCGCCTGCGCACCGAGACGCTGACGAGCCACCTCGTCGTCGGCGAGGTGGCGCATCGCGGAGGCGAGGGCAGCGACGTCGAGCGGCGGCACGAGCACGCCGTTCACGCCGTCGTCGATCACCTCGAGGGGCCCGCCGGCCGCCGACGCCACCACGGCCCGGCCGGCGGCCATCGCCTCGACGACCACCTGACCGAACGGTTCGGCGATGACCGATGCGTGCACCACCACGTCCATCCGCTGCAGCTCGGCGCCCACGTCGTCGACGTGACCGGTGAACTCGACACGGTCGCCGATGCCGAGCTCAGCCACCAGCGCTACGAGGTCAGAGCGATAGGCGTCCTCGCCGAAGAGCGCTCCGCCGACGATCAGGGCGCGCACCGGGCCCGTCGGGAAGGCCTCGGCGAAGGCGCGCAGGAACACGTCCTGTCCCTTCCACGGCGCCAGACGGCCGACGATGCCCACCACCAGCGTGCTTCCCGTGGCGCGTGCGAGCTCCTGTTGGACGACCGGGTCGCGCAGCACCACCGGGCTCGGCACCACGGCCGACGCACCGATGCCGTTGCCGAGCGTGGCCAGGGTGGCGTTCGAGTTGGCGACCACAACGTCGGGCAGCAACCGCGCCAGGAGCCGGATGGCGAACACCGCCGGGCCGGGCAGGTAGTCGTCGGCGATGCGATCGCGGACGTGCATCACCACCGGCACCCCTGCGAGGCGGCCCGCGACGCTGCCGTAGATGGCCGCCTTCAGCGAGTTGGTGTGCACCACGTCGGGCCGCAGCTCACGCAGGCGCTTCGTGAGGCGCCACACGTAGACCGCTGTCGACCCGACCGCCCCCAACGGCAGCCGGCCCGGCACCACGCGATCGCGCTTCACGTCACGGGCCCGCTCGGCCATCGGCAACACCTCCACGGGAATGCCGTCGGCCGCCAGGCGAGCCACCAGCGGCCCGTCCTCGGCCAGGATCACGTGCGGGCGCACACCCTCGAGCGCGGGCAGCAGTCTCGCCAGTGCCAGCTCGGCACCCGACAGCTGCGCACAGTGCCCGAGGTAGACGACCCGCAGGCGGGTCTCCGGCCCGTCGACGGCGGACGCCGTGCCGTCGAGCACCGCGGCGAACTGCTCGGCGCGATCGGCCCAGCTCGGCACCGGCTGGGGAGCCGTCGACCGCGGCGCCGCCAGTAGCTCGTCCAGGCGCTCCACGAACACCGACCGGTCGGCCACCACGACCCCGGGGAGGTCGCGGAACCCCGCCACCGGCGTGGCGATCGTCGGCACACCCACGGCGAGACACTCGTACGCCTTGATCGGATCGAGGCTCTCGGTGAACGCGCTCACCACATGTGGCACCACGATCGCCGCCGCGTGCTGCAGGTACCCCGGCACGGCCACATACGGACGGGCACCCAACAGCCGCACACCCGCGGCACGCAACTGCTCCCGGCTCGACTCGTGCAGCGAGTCGGGGCCGACGAGCACCACGCAGAGATCGGGGCGCGCCACGCCCAGGGCCACCAGGAGCGCGACGTCGAGACGATCCTCGTGGAGGCTTCCCACGTAGACCACGTACGGTCCGGCGGGCACGTCGGCAGGGCGCGGCTGCGGGGTGCGGAAGTGGGACGCGTCCACGGCGTTCGGGATCAGGTGCGTGCCGCGGTACTGCCGCCGCCGACGCGCCAGCTCGGGCG
>JANPGL010000097.1:0-5267 GCA_031423915.1 Actinomycetes bacterium
TCCCTGCGGGCGCCTTCGAGCTCGAGCCGCGACAGCTCGAGCAGATCGTCGATGGTCCGCGACACCCGGTGGGCCTCCACCAGCAGCTTCCCGGCCAGGCGGTCGACGACCTGGGTGTCGGTCTCCCCCTCGAGCGTCTCCGCCAGCAGTGCGATGCCGCCCACCGGCGTGCGCAGCTCGTGGCTGATGTTGGCCACGAAGTCGGTCCGCATCGACTCCAGGCGCACCCGCTCGGTGACGTCCTCCACGGTGACGACGACCGCATGGGGATGGCGGGGGTCGTACGTCGCCGACGCCGACCCGACGATGACCGGCAGCGAGCGCAGGAAGACCGTGCGCGAGGGCGGTCCGTAAAGATCGAGCTGCTGGCGGCGCGCCACCCCGCGACTGGCGGTGTCCACGTGCTCGGCGATGGCCTCGTCGACCAGGACGTCGGCGTGGCGGGCGCCGACGACCTGGTGGGCCGCCCGCGTGCGCAGCACGACGTGACCGCGATCGTCGACCACGACTACCCCGATCGGCAGCGCGTCCAACGCGGCGCGCAACGTGTCGGCGTCGACCTGGACGGCGAGCAGCCGGGCCCGGTCGGCGGCCGCCGCGCGCTCCACCGCGGCGAGGGCAGCGGTGGATGCGGGCAGCTCCGACGATCGCCCGGTCACGGCGACGATCTGCCGGGACAGCCGGCGCCGGCCGAGCCACCACCCGATCGCCGCGCCGGCGACGAGCGCCAGCACGGCCAGCACGAGCGTCACAGCGTCTCCTGGTCCTCCGCCGCCAGCTGGCGCCGCACGCCCAGGCGCGCTGCGCCGGTGTGCTCCGGCAGCCACCCGGTGACCATGTACCGGACCTTCTCACCGACGTTCACGGCGTGGTCGCCGATGCGTTCGTAGAAGCGGTACACCACGGCGAGCTGCACGGCCACTTGGAGGTCGACCTTGCCGGCGGAGTGGCTCTCGAAGATGCTCTGGATGAACTCGCGCTGGAGGTCGTCGAGGAGGTTGTCCATGTCGTCCAACGCGGCGGCCAGGGCCGCGTCGTTGTCGGTGTAGGCCTCGACCGCCGAGCTGAACAGGTGCTGAGCCTGATCGCTCATGCGACGGATGATCCCGCGCAACTTCGGATCGAGCTCGTGTCCGTGGATGCGACGGGCGGCCTTGCAGATGTTGGCCACCAGGTCGGCCGAACGTTCGATCTCGCCGACGATCTTCAGTGCGGCGACGATCGTGCGCAGGTCGCGGGCCACGGGCTGCTGCAGCGCCAGGAGCTGGTAGCAGCGCTCCTCCAGCTCGATCGATCGTGCGTCGAGCTCGTCGTCGGCCTGGATGAGGTAGTCGGCGCCCTCGAGGTCGCCCTCGAGCAGGATGCCGGTGCCGCGCGGGATGATCTCCACCACGGACGACGCCATGCGCACGATCTCGTCGCGGACGAGGTCGAGCTCCTGATGGTAGGTGCGGCGGGTGTCGGTCATCCGAACCGTCCGGTCACGTAGTTCTCCGTGCGCTGGTCGCTGGGGTTGGAGAAGATCTTCTGGGTGTGGTCGTACTCCACCAGCACACCGGTGCGACGGTCGTTCTCCGACGACACCTCGGCGGTGAAGAACGCCGTGCGATCGCTCACTCGCGCCGCCTGCTGCATGTTGTGGGTGACGATGATGATCGTGTACTCGCTCTTGAGCTCCTGCATCAGGTCCTCGACCTTGCCGGTGGCGATCGGGTCGAGCGCCGAGCACGGCTCGTCCATGAGCACCACGTCGGGCTTCACCGCGATGGTGCGGGCGATGCACAGGCGCTGCTGCTGGCCGCCGGACATGCCGAGCGCCGACGACTTCAGGCGGTCCTTCACCTCGTCCCACAGCGCCGCGCCGCGCAGCGACTGCTCGACGACGTCGTCGAGCTCGGCCTTGCGCTTCGTGCCGTTCACGCGGGGCCCGAAAGCAACGTTGTCGTAGATGCTCTTGGGGAACGGGTTCGGCTTCTGGAACACCATGCCGATGTGGCGCCGCACCTCGGTGGCCGACACGTCGGGCCCGTACAGATCGACGCCCCGATACAGCAGCTGCCCTTCCACCCGGGCGCCCGAGACGAGGTCGTTCATCCGGTTGAAGCAGCGCAGCACCGTGCTCTTGCCGCAGCCGGACGGGCCGATGAACGCCGTGATCTGGTTGCGCCGGATCGGGATCGTCACGTCGCGCACGGCGCGGAACGAGCCGTAGAAGACGGACAGGTCCCGGATGTCGAACATCATCTCGTCGTCGGGGCCTTCAACCGGGGCGACCGCATCGCTCGCCACCGGCCGGCGCACCCGATTGTCACTGTCCACGGAAGACTCCTGGTCCATGTCGGTCAACTCGCTCACCTTTTCAGGGAGAACCGTGCCGAGACGACACGGGCGATGATGGTGAACACGAAGGCGATGGCGACGAGCGTGAGCGCGGCACCCCAGCCCCGGTTCTGGGCGTTGTCGAAGGCGCTGTTGGCGTTGGCGAAGATCTGGGACGGCAAGGCCGTGTTCGCGCCGGAGAACACGCTCCAGTTGACCTTGCGGGCGGCACCGATCGTGAACAGCAACGGGGCGGTCTCCCCCGCGGCGCGGGCCACCGCGAGGAGCACACCCGAGACGATGCCCGGGAGCGCGGCGGGCAGGACGACGGTGAGGATGGTGCGGGACTTGCTGGTGCCGAGCGCCAGCGACGCGTCGCGCAGCTCCCGGGGCACGAGCTTGAGCATCTCCTCGGTGGTCCGGATGATGATCGGCAGCATGAGGCACGCCAGGGCCAGCGAACCGCCGACACCGGCCTGCTTGAAGCGCAGCGTCCACACGACGTAGATGAACAGGCCCATCACCACGGACGGCACACCGGTCATGACCGTGGCCATGAACCGCACGGCCTTGGCCAGCGGGCCGTTGTTGCCGTACTCGTGCAGGAAGATGGCGCCGAGGAGGCCGAGGGGCACCGCCAGCAGGGTGGCGAACCCCGTGATGACGAGGGTGCCCGAGATGGCCGGCCCGATGCCGCCCTTGGCGCGCTGCTCGGTGGCGGCGATCTCCCCGGTGAGGAAGCTGGTGCCCATCACCTTCATGCCCTTGATCACGACGGTGCCGATCACGAGGATCAGCGGGATGGTGACGACCACGAACGAGGCGAGCAGCAGCGCCGTGGCGATGCGGTTCTTCAGGGTCCGCCAGCCGCCCTTGGCGGTCAGGTCGACCGTGGATGCCGGGCGGAGGACGTCGACGGCGCTCACGACGCCCCCCTCTCCTCGGGGGCTGCGCCCCCGGACCCCATCCGTGTCCGGCTCCCTGGCGGTCGCACGGCCACGGGGGCGTGGTTCGCTGCGCTCACGACGCCCCCAGGCTGCGGCGGGTCGAGCGGCTCACGATGGCGACGGCCGCGAAGTTCACCAGCAGGGTCAGGGTGAAGAGCACGACCGCGAGGAGGATCAGTGCCGACTTCTGCAGTGAATCGGCCTCACCCCAGTCGCTGGCGATGATGGCGGGCATCGAGTTGCCCGAGGCGAACACGTTCGCGCCGACCACGCCGAGGCTGGAGCCGATGGTGAGCGTGACCGCGATGGTCTCGCCCATGGCCCGGCCGAGGCCGAGCATGATGGCGCCGACGATGCCGCCCTTGGAGTGCGGGATGACCGCGCCGGTGATCATCTCCCACCGCGTGGCACCGAGCGCCAAGGCGCCCTCGCGCTCGCCGGGCGGCGTGGTGTCGATGACCTCGCGCGCCAGGGAGCTCACGATGGGCACGATCATGATGGCCAGGATGATGCCGGCCGTCATGAAGTTCCGACCCGAGGCGGCCGGGCCGAACACCCGGCCCACCAGGGGGATCCCGCCGAACGTGTCGTGGATCCACCGGTAGACGCCCACCATCTTGGGGGCGAGGAACGAGATGCCCCACAGGCCGAACACGACCGAAGGCACCACGGCGAGCAGGTCGACCGTGTACACCATGGGCTTGCGGACCCAGGCCGGGGCGATCTGGGTGGTGAACAGAGCGATGCCGACGGCGACCGGGATGGCCAGGACGATGGCGATCGTGGCGGTCATCACGGTGCCGAAGATGAAGGAGAACGCGCCGTAGACCTTGTCGGGCACGCTCCAGCGCTTGCTGGTGAAGAAATCGGCGCCCATCTCCCGCAGGGCGGGCATCGACTTCGAGGTCATGGTGATGGCGATGAGGCCGAGGATCACCAGCACGAGCAGGCCGGCGGCCACGGACAGGGCCTTGAAGGCGCTATCGGCGCCACGGGCCTTCCGGCGCAGGTCGAGCGGTTGAAGTGCCATGGTCGTTCAGGTCCAGTCTGACACCACGGCGGGAGCGGCGTCGCCGCTCCCGCCGTGATCGTCAGGATGCGTCAGGCCGGCAGCACGATCATGTCGAGCTGGGCCAGCGCCTTGTCGGCCAGGGCCTTCGGCAGCGCCGCGAAGTTGACGTCCTTCGCCAGCTTCTGGCCGTCGGTCAGCACGTAGCGGATGAACTCCTTGGTCGCCGCACCCTTCGCCTTGTCGGTCTGCGTCTTGTAGACGATGATCCAGGTCTGGGCGGCGATCGGGTAGGACGCGTCGCCCTTCGACCAGGGCAGCGAGTAGGTCAGGTCGGCCTTGATCTCGGCGCCCTCGGCGGCCGCCGAGGCGCCCTCCAGGGTCGGCGCCACGAACTTGCCGGCCTGGTTCTTCACCGAGGCGGTCTTCAGCTTGGCGGCGATGGCGTCGGACAGGTCGACGTAGCCGATGGCGCCCTTGTTGTCGTTGACGAGCTTGGCCACGCCACCGTTACCCTCACCGGCCTGGACGCCAGCGGGCCACTCGACCTTGGAGCCGTTCTTCAGGGTCCAGACCTTGCTGCCGGCGTCGCCGGAGGCCCGGTCGATGAACTTGGTGAAGTTGTCGGTGGTGCCCGACGAGTCGGAGCGGACGGCCACCACGATGGGGGTCGCCGGGAGCTTCGCGCCGGGGTTGTCGGCGGCGATGGCCGCGTCGTCCCACGACTTGATCTGGAGCTGGAAGATCTTGGCGATCGTGTCGGGCGACAGCTGGAGCTTGTCGACGCCGTCGACGTTGTACGACACGGTGATGGGGGCCACCACGGTCGGGAAGTAGAGGACGTCGCCGCCCTTGAACTTGGCCTTGTCGGCCTCCGCGATGGTGCCGTCGGTGCCGGCCCAGTCGACGATCTGGTCGGCCAGGTCCTGGCGACCCTTGCCCGAGCCGCCGCCGCCGTAGTTGATCGTGACGCCCTTGTTCTTCTCGGAGAA
>JANPGL010000098.1:0-12993 GCA_031423915.1 Actinomycetes bacterium
GCCGGTCGTGCTCGGGGCGGTGGCGGCGCTCGCCGGCCTCGACCCGCTGGGCGCCGCCCGGCTCGCGCTCCACCACGCGCTCCTCCAGCCCCTGAACGCCGCACCCAAGCTGCTGGCCATCGACATGGCCGACGTGATGGCCGTAGCGGCGAAGCTGGCGCCCCTGGCCGACGACCTGGCCATCGAGACCGTCGATCGGCTGCACACCCACCGTCCACCCGTGCGTTCGGCGTTGCGCTGCGAGCACCGCGCCGAACAGCACGCCTCCTGGGAGGTCCGGCTCTTTGCCTCCTGACCACGAACCCTCGTTCGGTCAGCCCCACGTCCACGATCACGACCCCGTGCTCGACCCGCACGGCTATCGCCGACCGCCCGGGCGGCCACTGCGCGTCGGCATCGGCGGGCCCGTCGGCTCGGGGAAGACCGCGCTCGTCGTCGCGTTGTGTCGCGCCCTCCAGCCCCGGCGGTCGGTGGCGGTGGTGACGAACGACATCTACACGCAGGAGGACGCCGCCATCGTGCGGCGGGCCGGCGTGCTGGACGACGACCGCATCGTGGCCGTCGAGACGGGCTGCTGCCCGCACACGGCCATCCGCGACGACATCACCGCCAACCTCGACGCGGTGGAACTGCTCTCGGAGCGCCACGCCGGGCTCGACGTCGTGCTCGTCGAATCGGGCGGCGACAACCTCACCGCCACGTTCAGCCCGGCGCTGGCCGACGTGCAGCTGTTCGTGATCGACGTGGCCGGCGGTGACAAGGTGCCGCGCAAGGGCGGCCCGGGCATCACGCGCTCGGACCTGCTCGTCATCAACAAGACCGACCTGGCACCGCACGTCGGCGCGGATCTCGAGGTGATGCGCACCGACGCCGCCCGCGTGCGGGGCGAGCGGCCGACGCTGTTCACGTCGCTGGCGCTCGACCCGATGGCGACCGACGTGGCCGCCTTCGTGGAGTCGCTGCTCTGATCGGGCGCCTGCACGTCCGCGTCGAGGGCACCCGCGTCGTCGAGCTGTGCGCGACGGCGCCACTCGCCGCCAAGGTCCGCCGCACGCCCCACGGGCCCGAGGTGATGATCGTCGGCTCGGCGGCCAGCCTGCTCGAGGGGGACGAGCTGTACGTGTCGCTCCAAATCGGAGCCGGGGCGCGTCTGACGGTCAGCTCGGTGGCGGCCCAACTCGCCCACCCGTGCCCCGGGGGCGGCAGCACCGCCTTCGTCGTCGACGTCGACGTGGCCGAGGCGGCCACCTTGTGCTGGCAGCCGGAGCCGACCGTGGTGTGCGCCGAGGCCCGCCATCGCACCGCGGCGTCGGTGCGCCTGGCCGCCGACGCCCGGGTGACCTGGCTCGACGAGGTGGTGCTGGGCCGCTCGGGCGAGGACCCCACCGCCGCGCACCTCTCCAGCACGCTGACCGTCGACCACGACGGTCGCCCGCTGCTGCGCGACGGCCTCGACACGCAGGCCCGCGGCGCACGCGGCCCGGCGGTCCTGGACCCGGGCGTGCGCTACGTGGGCGCCATCCACACCTGGGGTCATCGTCTGGCGGCCACCGGCGACGCCGGCGTGCTCGCCGTCGACCTGGCCGGCCCCGGCTCGATGCGGCGCGTGCTCGCCGCCGACCCGTCCGCGGGCCGCACCTCGCTCGGCCGCACCGCCCTGGCCCGCTGACACCTGGCCCGCGGACACCCGGGGCGACGGCTCCGGCAGGATGGTCGGACACGGACCGGGGAGGACACCGATGGGCGTACCGCACGATCCACCGGCGGCCGACGGGTGGCGCTTCGTGGTGCAACGTCACCGCGCCCGCCGGCTCCACTACGACCTGCGGCTCGAAGCCGCCGGCGTGCTCGTGAGCTGGGCCGTGCCGAAGGGTCCGACGCTCGACCCGGCCGCCAAGCGGATGGCCGTGCGCGTCGAGGACCACGCCCTGGACTACTTCGACGCCGAGGGGGTCATCCCCGGTGGCCGGTACGGAGCCGGCGACGTGATCGTGTGGGATTGGGGTACGTGGTCGTTGGCCAAAGGCGACGATCCGGTGGCCGCCGTCGACCAGGGCGACCTTCACTTCGAACTGCGCGGCGAGAAGCTGCACGGACGGTTCGTGCTGGTGCGCCGCGGTGCCGACCGGAGCGGCAAGGAGCAGTGGCTGCTGCTCCACAAGCGTGACGAGCATGCCGTCGAGGGTTGGGATGCCGAGGACCACCCGCGCTCGGTGGCCTCGGGACGGACCAACGACGACGTGCGCGCCGAGGCCGGCCTCACGCCGAGGTAGCGACGCGCGCGGCGCACGGCACGATCACGGTGACCGTGGTGCCGCGTTCGTCGGTGACCCGCTCGAAGTGGCTCGACACCGCCTTCATGATGGCGGTGCCGCGCCCTCCCGCCCGGTCACGGCCGCGCACGTGGCGCCAGGCGCCGAAGTCGCGCACCTCCACCGCCAGGTGATGCAGATGATCGCCGACCGCGACCTCCACCGTGCCCTCGGCGCCGGCATAGGCGTGCTCGATGGCGTTCGTGCACGCCTCGGCGATGGCCAGCAGCACGTCGTCCTGGCGCGCCCGCTCGAGGCGACGTTCGACGAGCCAGTGGCGCACCTCGTCGCGCAGTGGGCCGAGGCGGTCGGCGCGCGCCGGCAACGACCGCCGCAGCCTCGCCACCTCCGGCGTGTACCGGAAGCAGGCCACCACCACGTCGTCCTCGAACGGTCCCTGCGCGGCCGAATCGGCCACGATCCGGTCGGCGACGGCGGCCACCGGCAGGTCGACGACGTCCGTCGCGCTGCGCACGAGCGTGTCGAGACCCTCGTCGAGGGAACGGTGCCGCCGCTCGATCAGCCCGTCCGAGTAGAGCACCACCAGCGATCCCGGCTCCATGACCACGCTGGCCTCGCGCCACGGGCGGCGACCGGCGGCACCGATGGGCGCAGTGTGGGCGTCGGCCAGGTGCTGCACCACACCGTCGGGGCGGATCAGGAGGACGGGCGGATGACCGGCCGAGGAGTACGTGAGATGACCCGTGACCGGGTCGATGACGACGCACGCCGCGGTGACGAAGTCGGTCCCGCCGGGTCCGTGGGCGCTGCGCTCCAGCGCCTCCAGAAGCGCGGCGGGGCTCGAGCGCGTGCCGAGGGCCAGCGCGGCGGTGGCGGCGCGCAACCGGCCCATGGTCGCCGCCGAGTCGAGGTTGTGGCCGACGACGTCACCCACCATCACCGCCAGTCGCCCGCCGGGCCAGGCGAACGTGTCGTACCAGTCACCGCCGACCTGGAGGAGCGCGTCGGCCGCGTGGTAGCGGGCTTCGACCAGCACGTTCGGATGCCAGGCGAGGCGGTCGGGAAGCAGCGCCCGCTGAAGACGCACCGAGATGTCGTGCTCCTGCTGACGGAGCCGCGAGGAGGCGATGACCACTTCGGCCCGACCGGCGATCTCCTGGAGCGACTCGTAGTCATCGAGATCGAACGGGCGACGCGACGGATCCGACCGCTCCACCACCAGCGCGCCGCGTCGCTCGGCGCCCGCGTCGAACGACACCACGAGCCGGCCGGACCCCGGCTCGAACGCGCCGGCGCGATGGGCGTCGGCCTCGGCATCGAACGCCGCCGCGTCGCCCAACACCGGCACGAGCAGGTCCAGCAGACGGTCGAGCTGGACGTCGGGGTTGCCGACGAGCTCGAGCTCGCTCAACACCGCCGCCATCAGCTCGGCGCGCGCCTGACGCCGATGCACGGCCTCCTCGGCCCGGTGCCGGTCGGTCTGGTCACGGAACACGAGCGCGAACTGACCCGCCGACCGCAACGGCATGGCGAACACCTCGAACCAGCGGCTCATGGCCTCGGAGCCCTGCTCGAAGCGCAGGACCTCGCCGCCGAACGCGGCGCGGGCGTACATGTCGACCCACACGGCCTCGAGGTCCGGAACCAGTTCCATTGCCGTGCGGCCCAGGGCGTCGACGAGCCCGGTCATCTCCTCGAAGCGGGGGTTGATCTCGACGAACCGGTAGTCGACGGGGCGGCCGGCATCGTCGACCACCATCTCGCAGACGGCGAAGCCCTGGTCGACGTTGTCGAAGACGTCACGCAGCCGTTGCGTCCGCTCGTGCTCGACGACGAGCCGCCGGCTCCGTTCGATCGCCTCGACGACGAGCGGCGCGGCGCGCGCCAGGAACCGCTGCTCCGAGTCGTCGAGTGCGGCCCCGCCGGTCCGGTGGACGACGAACCACGAGCGCTCGCCCAACGACGGGAGCGGCACGGTCACGACGTCCCCGGCGGCTGCACCCTTCGGGGCCGACGCGTCGTCTCCGGGGTGCGACCACGCCTCGCCCACACGTGCGAGCGGATGGCCCTCCGGCGAACCTCCGAGGATCGTGGGACCGTCCGTCGACAGGCCACCGACCACGAGCACCGTGTCGGCCCCGAGTCGGCGGCGCACCGATGCGGCCGCCCGGGCGGCCACATGGGCCGGGTCGACGCCCTCGGCCAGGTGAACGGCCAGGTCGGCCACGTCGCGGTCGAGCTCCGCCCGCTCGCGATCGACCGCCTCGTGGCGATGGCGGGCTTCGGCGGCCGCCCGCGCCTTGCTCTCGATGGCGAAGAACCAGGGCGCCAGCACGTTGGCGGCGACGTAGAGCTGGGTGAGCGAGATCCGGCCCTGCGGCGACGGATCGTCGAGCACCGTGAACGGGCCGTGGCCGTGGGCCGTGGCGAGGTTGGCGGCCCCGGCCAGCACGACCCCGGCACCGGCGACGCCGACGACACCGAAGCGGAAGGCCGCCCACCACACGAGGGGCAGCAGCAGGTAGTCGAGCGGTTCGTCAACGACCCACAGCACCAGCACCGAGGCCCCACCGATCAGGACCAGCATGGCCGCCAGTTCGAGGCGTCGCGACCACGATCGAGGCACCCCGGCGCCCAGCGCCACGAGGATGGCGCCGCCCACGACCAGTGCGCCGAGACCATCGCCCACCCACCAGTGCACCGTGTTGGACACCCACGACGAACCGCTGGAGGCCTGCACCTTCACGGCCGCGCCGACGAGGCCGCCGACCAGCGGTCCCACCCCGACCGCTCCCACGAGGAAGCGCCCCATGCCCTGGCGCGTGCTCAGGTCGGGACGGGCCGGGCCACGCCACCAGCCGGACCGACCCAACCGGACGACGACCCAGGCGCCGACCAACGCCTCGAGTGAGTTGGCGGCGGCGTACCCGAGCGACTCGCCGGCGCCGAGCCCGTGCTGGAGGTCGACCGCGCACTCGGCCGCAACGACGCCTACGACCACCCAGGGCCAGCGCCGCATCCCCTGCCACAGGAGTACGGCGACGGTCACGCCGCTGGGCGGGAAGAACGCCAGGCCGAAGGTGGCGCCGAACCACCCCCACGACAGCTCGGCCCCGGCCCCGTAGGCCACGAAGACCACACCGACGATCCACACGGGATGCCACGGAGCACGCCAACGCGAGGCGCGGAGTGGGGGAAGCTCCGGCGCAGCCATCGGCAGCGCTCGTACCCCGACCGGGTGAACGCCAAACCGTCGATGTCGGAGAACGATCGAGGCCGGCGGCTCCGTGGAGCCTGCCGGCCTCTCTCAAGTCTTCGGAGTGGAGGTGCGGGGAATCGAACCCCGGGCCTCGACAGTGCGATTGTCGCGCTCTACCAACTGAGCTACACCCCCGAAGGGCGAGCACCGACTCTAGCGTGCGCTCGGCCGGGCGCCACAGCCCGTTGCGCCGCCGGTCGGTCGGAGGCTCAGGCCGCCTGGCTCCAGAGATGACGCATGGCCTTCTCGTCCTCGGTCCGGCGGATCTGCACGAGCAGGTAGATGTAGCCGAGCAGGGCGAGATCGACCACGAAGTGGGCGAACACGGCGGCCCGGACCTGCAGGCCGAAGCCCACGGCGGCCGTGAACAGCGCCAGACCGACGAGGGCGGCGAGCACGTTCTGGCGGCGACGGCGCTGGCCGGCACGGCGGGCCGCAGCCTGGCGCTGGGCGCTGGACTGCGACCGGGCGAACGCCTGGGCGGCCTGGGCACGGCCATGGCTCTGGAGCTGGTAGTTGCCGTGGCCGACGCGGACCGCCGAGCGGGGCTGGCTGATGCGCACGCCCGAGATCGGTGCCGTGCGCTGCAAGCTCGAGAGCTGGCGGCGGAACGACGAGACCGAGGCGGAGGGGCGGCCTTCCGCCCGGCTTCGCAAGAGCGGCGGCGCCAGGACTGCGATCCACAGCATTGCCAGGATGAGGACGACCAACGTGGTCACGCTCCGTGCCTGCCTTCAAGGGTCGTTCTCGACGGTAGTGCGCCGCGAGAGTCAAACGGTGGATGCTCCACAGACGTCGGTTTGTGACGTTGTGTCGCGATCGTGTGCGCCTCAGTTTACACTTCTGCGACGGCGGGGAGGCCAGTAGATGGTTAAGTCCACCGGCTGAACGGATGTTCGTTCATTCCGAGGTGCCATCTGCCGAGCGGCGGTAAGTCCCCGACCGGCCGCCCGTCTTCTCCCACAATGCCAGATCGCCGATGACCATGCCACGGTCCGCCGACTTGCACATGTCGTAGATGGTGAGCGCCGCCACCGAGCAGGCGTGGAGCGCCTCCATCTCGACCCCGGTGCGGTCGACCGTGTCCACGAACGCCTCGACGGCGATGAAGTCGTCGCCGATCTCGAAGTTGACCGACACCGACCCGACCAGCAGCGGGTGGCACAGCGGGATCATGTCGGACGTGCGCTTGGCGGCCTGGATGCCGGCCACGCGGGCCACCGCCAGCACGTCGCCTTTCTTGACCTCCCGGTTGGCCACCGCCACGGTGGTCTCGGGCTTCATGAACACCTTGCAGCGCGCCACGGCCCGACGGTGCGTGGGCTCCTTCGGGGTGACGTCCACCATGCGGGCCCTGCCGAGCGGGTCGAGATGGGTGAACGAGATGTCCGACACGCGCTGGAGTCTAGAGCGGGTGGCCGGCCGACGCCCGCTGTCGGTCAGGTCTGCACCTGGCCGGTGTCCACCACCTCGAACGCCGCGCCGGGCACCCCTTTGAGCTGGTTCAGGTCCTCGTCGTCCCACCGGGGGTCGGTGGCGCCCGAGATGTACCAGTTCGATCCGTTGTCGGCCACGATCATCCCGTAGGTGGCGAGGGCGTCGAGCACCACGCGCGACTGGCCCGTGTAGCGGCTGCGGTCGAAGTCGGCGCGCAGCCGCAACCGCAGACCCATGGGCGGCGCGTTCGGGTTCGTGATCGACGACGCGAAGTGCGTGGCGGGCAGCACGTAGCCGCGCTGCGTGCGGTCGACGGTGAAGCGGAGCGCGTGGTCGATGCGCCCGGCGGCCACCTCGTCGTAGCGGGCGAGGCCGGGCAGGATCGGCAGGCCGGCGGCGTCGGCCGACGTCCATCCCAACGTGCGCAGCGCGTTCGACGACAGGTCCCAACGCACGCCGACGGTCGCCGTCCAGCCGGCGGCGCCGGGGCGCCCCACGCCGAGCTCGAACAGCTGGCATGTGCCCTGCTGCACCACGAGCACGTGGCGGTCGGAGCCACCCTCGACCGGTGCGGTGCGCGGGATGGGGAACGGGCCCGGGTCGCTCTCGTTGCCGTAGGCGTCGTACGTGATGGGCACGAGCGGCTCGGTGTCGGGGACCACCAGGTACGGGATCCCGTAGCTCGGGTTCGAGCCGAAGTCGGGATGGACGAGCGTGCCGCCCGACGCGTTGATGTACGCGAGGTAGTTGGCCGAGTTCGGGTGCACCGGCAGCGTCGACACGTTCTGGTTCCAGGGGTTGTCGGCCGGGAAGACCGAACAGCCGCCGATCTGTGGCCGCCCGCCCGGGGGCGGCTGGGGACACCCGCTCGGGGGCCCGCCGGCGCTGGCCGCACAGGGACCGGTGCGCACCGCCTTCGCTCCGGTGCCGACGTCGACGACGTCGACCGGCCGGGCGGCCGCGACCACGGCGCCCGCCGGGGTCGGCACCGCGTCGTTCGCATTCGTCCCGCAGGCCGCCAGGGTGGCCAGCGCGGCGATCCCCAGGAGCCGCCGTCTCCGCCGAGTCGTCACGAACGAGCAGTGTCGCAGGCACCACGGCGTTCGACACGCCGCTTGGGCACGTCTTGGCCGAACTCAGCCGCCGATCTGGCTCATCGACTTGTTCGGCCGGCGGAAGTGGACCGTGCCGATGGCGTGGCCGGCCCACTTCGTGCCGACGGCGCGGCGGATCTCCTCGGCGAGGTCGTCGTCGGTGGCACCGTTGCGCAGCAGGGCCCGCAGGTCGAAGTCGCGCGTCTCGAACAGGCAGGTGCGGAACTTGCCCTCGGCGGTGAGGCGCACGCGATCGCAGTCGCCGCAGAACGGTTTGGTGACCGTGGGGATCACGCCCACCGTGCCCCCGCCGTCGGTGTAGCGCCAGCGGTCGGCGGGCGCCGCGCCGCGGGCCGGCACGGGCTCGAGCGACCACACCGCCGACAGCGCGGCGACGATCTCGTCCTGGCTCACCACGGTCTTGCGCTCCCAGCCGCCGTCGGCGTCGAGCGGCATGAACTCGATGAACCGCAGTTCGACACCGGTGTCACGGGCCCACCGCGCCAGGTCGACGATCTCGTCGTCGTTGACGCCGCGCTCGACGACCGCGTTGATCTTCACCGGCGAGAAGCCGGCCTCCTTGGCGGCCTCGATGCCGTCGAGCACACGGGGCAGTTCGTCGCGGCGCGTCATGCGATGGAACTTGTCGCGCTGCAGCGTGTCGAGGCTGATGTTGACGCGGTCGAGGCCGGCCTGGCGCAGCTCGTGGGCGAGCAGCCGGAACGTGGCGCCGTTCGTGGTCATCGACAGATCGGGCGCACGCCCGGCGTACGCCGAGGGTGCACCGCTGGGCACGCGCAACGTCGACAGCTTGTCTACGAGCACGGGCAGGTGGGCGCGCACCGTGGGCTCGCCGCCCGTGAGGCGCAGGCCGTCGACCCCGAAGCGCTCGACGAAGACCCGCGCCAGCCGCTCGATCTCCTCGAACGTGAGGACCTCGCTGCGGGGCAGCCACTGCATCCCCTCCTCGGGCATGCAGTAGGTGCAGCGGAAGTTGCACCGGTCGGTGATCGAGATCCGCAGGTCGCGGATCGTGCGCCCGAACGGGTCGACCAGGTCCTCCACCATCGACGACATGGCCGCATCGTACCCAATGGTCAGCCGTTGACCACCACAGACCCTGGTCGCATCAAATGCGCCCAGGCCGGATCATGCGGGAGGTCGGTCGCATCTCATGCGCGGGGCCAGGGCGCGGGCCAGGGCGCTGGGCCGGGGGCCGGGCCGCGCCGGCTCAGTCGAACCAGAGGACCGGGACGTCGCCGCCGGCGGGGACGCCTTCGCCGTCGACCACCTCGGCGATGCCCTGGGCGGCGGCCGTGGCGGCGAGCTGGTGGCTGCCTTGTGGGCCGGTGCTGCGCACGTGGAGCCTGCCTTCGGGGCCGACGCCGCCGTACACCCGGACCCAGTGGGTCTTGCCGTCGGGGCGGCGGGCGAACGGCTCGTCGGCCACGGCCAGCACGGGCACCCGCTCGACCACCGGGAACCCGGCCAGGCGGCGCAGCGCCGGGCGGGCCAGCAGCTCGAAGCTGACGAACGAGCTCACCGGGTTGCCGGGCAGCCCGAGGATCGGCACGCGCCGGTCGCCGAGCGTCAGGACGCCGAAGGCGAACGGCTTGGCCGGCTTGATGGCGATCTGCATCCACCGCATCTCGGCCATGCGACCGAGCACCGCCTTGACGATGTCGAAGTCGCCCATGCTCACGCCACCCGACGTGACCAGCGCGTCGCAGCGCGCCGCACCGTCGGCCAGCACGGCCTCGAGGGCGGCCTCGTCGTCGCGCACCAGGCCGAGATCCACCGGCTCGGCACCTGCCGCGGCGACGAGCGCCAGCAGCATGTGCTTGTTCGACTCGCGGATCTGCCCCGGGCCGAGAGGGCCGCCGTCGGCCACGAGCTCGTCGCCCGTCGACAGCACGCCGACCCTCGGCCTCGGGTGGGCGCGCACGGTGAGCCGGCCGATCGACGCCAGCACGCCGAGGTGCGCGGGTCGCAGCACCGTGCCCGGCGTGAGGACCACCTCGCCGGCGCGCACGTCACTGCCCGCGCCGCGCACGGCATCGCCGGCCTGCACCGATCGGGTGAGCCGCACGCGCTCGCCGTCGACCGGCTCGGAGTCCTCGACCATCACGATGGCGTCGACGCCGGGCGGGAGGGGCGCGCCCGTCATGATGCGCACCGCCTCTCCCGGGGCGATCGGCTCCTGGCGCGCCGCGCCGGCGGCGATCGTGTCGACCACCGGGAGCACCACCGGGACGCCCGCCACGTCGGCGGCATGCACGCCGAAGCCGTCGACCGCCGAGTTGGCGAACGGCGGTACGTCCTCGGCGGCCGTGACCGCGTCGGCGACGACGCAACCGACCGCGCTCATGATGGGAACGTCGACCGGGGCCAGCGGTGCGCAGGCCGCCAGCACGTGGGCACGGGCCTCGTCGAGGGGGATCACGGAACCGACGGTACCGCTCCGCGGGCGGCGCGCGACCATGGAGCCATGGCGCGCCAGGACGAGGTCGAGGTGAGGTGGGCGTCGTGGGCCGGGGACACGCTCGAGGTGCTCCGCCTCCGTTGGGAGAACGCCGGCTGGACCGCCGAGGGCGTGATCGGCGGGCTCGACGTCCAGTACGCCATCCGGCTCGACGAGGACTGGAACGTGCGCCAGTTCGTGCTCTTCCGCGACCTGGAGGACCCCGACCTGTGGCTGGCCCGCGACGTCGCCGGCCGGTGGGGCGAGGTCAACGGCGTGTACCGCCGCGAGCTCGACGGGTGCACCGACCTCGATCTGGTCGGCTCCCCCTTCACCTACACCCTCCCGATCCGCCGGCTCGGGCTCGCCGTGGGCGAGCAGGGCGAAGTGGTGGCGGCGTGGGTCGATCCCGAAAGCCTGCAGGTCGCACCGGTGCGCCAGCGCTACACCCGGCTGGGCGAACGGCGGTGGCGCTACGAGACGATCGAGACGGGCTTCGACGTCGAGCTCGAGGTCGACGAGCACGGCCTGGTGCTCGACGAGCCCGGCGAGTTCCGCCGGCTCTGAGCCGAGCCGCTCGACCGGGGTGGGTCAGATGCCCTCGCGCCGGACGATCTCGGCGAGGACCTGACGGAACGGCCCGCCGAGCTCGTCGTGCTTCAGCGCCACCTCGACGGTGGCCCGCAGCCAGTCGAGCTTGTTGCCCGTGTCGAACCGGCCCGTCGTGAACGTGACACCGTGGAAGCCCTGCACCTTGGCCAACCCGCGCATGGCGTCGGTGAGCTGCAGCTCGCCGCCCGCGCCGGGCGTGAGGTTGGCGATGAAGTCGAAGATGTCGGGCGTCAGCAGGTAGCGGCCCATGATGGCCAGGTCGCTGGGGGCGTCGGCCGCCTTCGGCTTCTCGACCATGTCGGCCACCGGGATCACGCCATGGGCGTCGGCCGGGCCGCTCGGGGCCACGACCCCGTAGGCCGAGATCTCGTCGGGGCCGAACTGCTTGAGCGCCACGACCGACGTGCCGGTCCGCTCGTGGGCGGCGACCATGTCGGTGAGCAGCGTCGAGTCCTCGGCCATCAGGTCGTCGGGCAGGAGCACCACGAACGGCTCGTCGCCGACGTGGTGGCGCGCCATGCCGACGGCGTGGCCGAGACCGCGGGGCTCGTGCTGGCGGACGAAGTGGACGTCGGCCATCACGGCGATGGCGCGCATGGCCTTGGCCTGTGCGTCCTTCCCCGCCTTCTCGAGCGAGGCCTCCAGCTCGGGCGACCGGTCGAAGTGATCCTCGACGGTCTTCTTCGAGCGACCGGTCACGATGAGGATGTCGGTGATGCCGGCCCGCACCGCCTCCTCCACCACGTACTGGATGCCCGGCTTGTCGACGAGCGGGAGCATCTCCTTCGGGGTCGCCTTCGTGGCGGGGAGGAACCGGGTACCGAGCCCGGCGGCGGGGATCACGGCCTTACGCACTGTCATGCCCGGAGGCTATGGGCGTAGGCGCCGTCCGGCGCGCCGCAGCCGACCTTCGGATAGATTGGCACTCGACCCCTTCGAGTGCTAACGATGGGGAGGGCCCGGCCGGCCGACGAACCATCCACGGAGTGACGATGCCGACGTACGTCTACCGCTTCCTCGACAGCGACCAGACGATCGAGATCCAGCAGTCGTTCAGCGACGACGCGCTCACCGAGGCCGTCAACCCGGCCGACGGCCAGCTCCACCCGGTCAAGAAGGTCTTCACCCCCGTCGGCGTCACGTTCAAGGGCGGCGGGTTCTACAAGACCGACAGCCGCGGCTCGTCGAGCTCGACGACGCCGTCCGGGTCGTCGTCCAAGTCGTCGGACGGTTCCACGTCGTCCGGCTCGTCGTCGGACTCGGGCTCGTCGAGCACCTCCAGCACCACGACGCCGTCGTCGTCGACGAGCACCGGCTCGACGGGTTCCGGCTCGGGCTCCTCGGGCTCCGGCTCCTCGGGCTCCGGCGCCTCGGGCTCCGGCTCCTCGGGCTCCGGCTCTTCGGGCTCGGGTTCCTCGCACACCCACTGACCCCGGCTTCGGCCGACAGCTCGGGGCGCTCGCCCCTCCCTCGATCGAGCGGCGCCGATGCGCGCCCCGAGACACGGAGGTGGCCATGCGCCTCACCCGCTACCGCTTGCGGGCCCTCGCCCGCCCTGCCCGCCGTTGGGCCGTCGGTCTGGCCCTGGCCTCGGTCACGTTCGCGCTCGTCCACGGTGCGGTCGGTCGGGCCGAGGCGGCCCGGGCCCGCTGGGGCGAGCAACGGTCGGTGCGCGTGGCCACACGTGACCTGCAGCCCGGCGACCCGCTCGCCGGGGCCACGCGCCACGCCGACCGACCCGGGGCCGTGGTGGCCGACGACGCCATCGACGGCGAGCGGCCGCTCGACGGCGAGCGCACCGCGGTGGCCGTGCTGGCGGGCGAGGTGGTGCGCGCCGGTCACCTCGCCGGCCCGGGC
>JANPGL010000099.1:0-12533 GCA_031423915.1 Actinomycetes bacterium
GGGTGCCGGGCACGAGCACCCCGTTTGCGAGAAGGTGGAGGTAGAAGTCGCGCTCCGCCACCCGGTCGACGTACCTCACGTCACGCGCCGACCCGATCGGCTCGCGCTGGAAGTAGAGCTGGAACATCGAGCCCGCGTTGAGCACCTGGAACGCCATGTCGTGGCTGGCGGCGAAGTCGTTGAGCCGGCTGGCGAGCCGGTCGCCCTGCGCGTTGATGTACGGGTAGACCTGGTCGCGCTGCGCGCCGAGTGTGCCCACGAGGGCCACGCCGGCCGCCATGCTCAGCGGGTTCCCCGAGAACGACCCGCCCGAGAAGATGCCCCTCGGGTCGCCGCTCGCTGCACCGCGGAACAGCCGCATGACGTCCGCGCGGCCGGCGACACCGCCGATCGGGACGCCGCCTCCGAGGGCCTTGCCGTGGGTGACGAGGTCCGGGGCGAGGTCGAGATGCTCGGCCATTCCTCCCCAGGCGATGCGGAAGCCGGTGATCACCTCGTCCATGAGGAACAGCACGCCGTGCTCCCGGCACACCTCGCGCAGCTCACGCAACCACGCCGACGTCTCCTCGTCGAGTCGGGGGTTCGAGCTCTGAACCGGCTCGATCATGACGAGGGCGAGCCGGTCTGCGTTCGCCCGGATGAGGTCGAACGCGGCTCGCCGCCGGTACGGCAGCAGCATCCGTGACTCGTACACGGCTGCCGGCACCCCGGCGCTCATGGGGATCCCGACCGGTGCGTCGACGGGCGAGTCGGGGTCGACGACGACCATCGCCCAGTCGTGTGCCCCGTGGTAGGCACCGTCGAAGGTGGCGACCACGTCGCGACCGGTGAACGCCCGAGCCGCCCGGATGGCGTAGAAGGTGGCCTCGCTGCCGCTGTTGCAGAAGACCACGCCCTCGACTCCAGGAACCGCCTCTCGCACCAGCGAAGCGAGGCGCTCCTGATCAGGATTGTGGATCCCGAACTGGAAGCCGCGGTCGACGGCGCCGTGGAGCGCCTCCACGACCGCCGGATGACGGTGCCCGAGGACGTGGGTGCCGAAGCCGAGCTGACAATCGATGTAGGCGTTGCCGTCGGCGTCGTAGACGCGGGCGCGGTCACTGGCGGCGATGAACACCGGGTGCGGCATCTCGAGGCTCGCCGCAGACCCCATGTTGAGGATCTCATGGCTGCGCTCACCGATGTCTCGGGAGCGGCCTGTCCGAGCGACGAGCGCCGACCGCGTCTGCTCGATACGAGTGGGCACGGCGCAACCTCCTGCATCCGCATCGACGTGGTGTTCGTCCCCAGCGATGCCCCGCCGTCGGCAACAGTACCAGCGGCCGCGCTCAACGCGACGCAGTCGCGGGGTTCTACCGTGACCAACGGTTCAGTTCGACCGCGGGGCGTTCCAACGCTCCGGCGTCGGGCCCGAGGGGAACGCGATCGTTTCGCGCGTCCGCCGCGAGCGCTCGAGCGGATGCTGCTGGCACCGCCCCCTGGCGGCTCAATCGGAAAGGCTGCCACCATGCATGCACTCCTGATCTCGTTCACCAGTGGCGCTCCGCTCGACCAACTCGCGGAACCATTCGCCGAGTACGCGCACGCGCTGGGTGACGTGCCGGGGCTGGTCTCCAAGACGTGGATCTTCGATGGCGCGACCGTCGGCGGCTTCTACACCTTCAAGACGGCGGCCGACATCGACGCCTACCTCACCGGGACGCTGTGGACATCGGTCGCGACCAACCCGGCGTTCTCCGACTTCCGATTCGAGCGCTTCGGTGTCGTCGACGAGCTGACGGCGTTGACGTCGACGGACGCGTTGGCCCGGCACGCCGCCTGAGCGGTGAGGTGGAGGCGGGTGAACGGACAGGGCCGACCGGGCGCGATCTGCCGGCTGCGTAGTCTGGGTCGATGGAGGTCCGTGTCCTTGGTCCCCTCGTGGTCGTCCGTGGCGGCGTGGAGGTCCACCTCGGCCGGTCCGAGCGCGTCCTGTTGGCTCGTCTCGTGCTCGCGGCGGGTGAGGTCGTCGACGATGACGCTCTCGTGGACGCACTTTGGGGTGGGGCTCGCCGCGACCGGGCCAGGGCGACGTTGCAGGGCTACGTCCACCGCCTGCGCAGGGCGATCGGGCTCGACCTCGTCCAGCGACGGTTCGGCGGCTACGCGCTGGCGATGGAGGCGTGTGCGGTGGACGTCGTCGAGCTCGGGGGACAGATGAGCGCGGCGACTCGGGCGCGGCACGCCGGCGACCTCGACGCGGCCGCCGATCTGTTCGGACTCGCCGCGCGCCGCTTCCGCGGCGTGGCATACGCCGACCTCGACGGTCTCGAGGCAGCGGTTCCCGAGCGGCGGCGCCTAGAGGAGCTCCGTCGCCACATCGTCGAGGCGCAGCTCGAGGTCGACCTGGAGCGAGGCCGCTACAGCGACGTGATCGAGAGTGCCGAAGCGGTCGTCGGGGCCGACCCGACCAACGAGCGAGCCTGGTGGCTGCTCATGCGGGCGCTGAACGAATCCGGACGGCAGGCGGACGCGCTCGACGCGTATGCCCGGGCACGTCGCGTTCTCGCCACCGAGCTCGGCATCGAGCCAAGTTCTCTCCTGCGCCAGGCCGAGCAGGACGTGCTCGTCCAGCGCAGCACGCGGCCACCCAAGCGGGACGCGGACCGCGCAGCGCGGGGCAACATTCCCTTCGAGGTCGACGCGTTCGTCGGACGAACGAAGGAGCTGGAACGCATCGGCACCGCGTTGGGCGACCACAGTCTCGTCACGCTCGTCGGCGCCGGGGGCGCAGGGAAGACCCGTTTGGCCCTCCGGATCGCGAGCCGGCTCGACGCACATCACGCGCACGGCGCCTGGGTGGTCGAGCTGGCATCGGTGCGTCGCCCCGACGACATCGCCGCGACCATCGCAGCGGCGCTCCGAGCCGATGAGCACCCGCCAGGTGATCCGACCGACACTGTCCTCCACTGGCTGCGCGATCGCGACCTGCTGCTCGTGCTCGACAACTGCGAGCACGTGATCGACGCCGTCGTGGCGTTCGTCGCCAGGGTCCTCGGTCGGTGTCCGACGATTCGCGTGCTGGCGACGAGTCGCGAGCAGCTGCGCGCTCGCGGCGAGGTCGTCGTCGACGTCGCTCCGCTGTCGCTCCCGCACACCGATGCGCGGCGGACGACCACCGTGGACGATTCCGACGCGGTCGCCCTGTTCCTCGACCGGGCCCGAGCTGCCGATCCGGCCTTCGTCGCCGACGACGCGAGCATCTCGCTCGTCGCCACTGCCTGTCACCGGCTGGATGGTCTTCCCCTCGCCATCGAGATTGCAGCGGCGCAGCTGCGATGGTTGTCGCTGGCCGATCTCGTCGAGCGGCTGGACGGACGGTTCACGCTGGTCGCGACCGGCCGACGGGACGCCGACGAACGACAGCGCACGCTCCAGGGTGTCGTGGCGTGGAGCTACTCCACACTGTCGCCGGCCGAGCAGGCATTGTTCCGAAGGGTGGCGTGCCTCCCCGACAGCTTCACGCTGGACGCGGCCGAGATGCTCGGGCGGGGCGATCCCGTGCCGGTCGGCGAAGAACTACACCTGTTGTCCCGCCTGGTCGACAAGTCGCTGGTCACGGCCCTCGCACCAGACCACGACCGCCGACGCTACCGACTCCTGGACACGCTTCGTCACTACGCCGCGGAGCGCCGCACCGAGCTCGGCGAGGCGGACGAGGGTGACGAGCGGTTGCTGGCCTGGGGCCTCGCGCTCGTCGCCGGCATCGAGGCCGCGATCCGCACCCCGGGCCAGGATCAGGCGATGGCCGCCGCAGAGCGCGAACGCGTCAACCTGACCGGCGTCCTCGACATCGCGCTTCGCCGAGGAGCGCTCGTGGATGCCCTGCGGATCGTGTCCGCCGTGCCGATCGCGCTCAACGCCGAGCGCGATCGGTCCCTGGAGGACCTGCTGCGTCGCTTGCCGTCCGCACCTGCGGTTCTGCGTGCTCGAGCGTGGGCGACACGGACCCAGCTCGCCTTGGACCGCAACGACGTTCCGACGTCCGTCGAGTGTGCGGCCCAATGCGCTGCCGCCTCCGCCGAGACCGCCGATCCGGTCCAGGTGGCCTGGTCCCGGTTCTACGTCATCCTCGGCTACTGGGCGGCGGGCAACCACCGAAGCGTCGCCGAGCTGCTCCCGCAGTCGCTCGACGACTGCATCGCGCTGGACCTGGACGACGGCGCCGCCTACCTACGCTGGATCGCCTCGCTCGTCACCGCCGACCTCGACGAGGCCGCCGCGCTCGCCGCCGCATCCGTGCGCGGGTTCCGCGCCCTGGAGATGTCGTTCGGGCTGGCTCACGCACTCGAAGCGCAGGCCCTCGTCGGCCTCCGGGCCGCAGACCTCGGGCTGGCCCAGCGCACACTGGCCGAGGCGCTGGACGCCGTGGTGCGCGCCGAGCACGCTGGCTGCACG
This sequence comes from Actinomycetes bacterium, assembly GCA_031423915.1. GTDB lineage: Bacteria > Actinomycetota > Acidimicrobiia > Acidimicrobiales > Ilumatobacteraceae > JANMAT01. The sequence goes on from JANPGL010000099.1 coordinate 4,438, forward strand.
GCCCACTGCCTGGAAGCCGTCGCCGCCTACGCCGTCGACGGCGGTTGGCCCGACGATGCGGCCGGTCTGCTTCTCGCTGCCGATCGCCTGCGCCGACGGACCGGCTACGGGATGCGCGCCTGGGAGGTTACGGGCCATGCCCGCGTCGTAGCGGCCCTGCCGGAGCTGGCAAGGCTGCCTCCCGACACGCTTCCGCCGGATCCCGTACCACTCGCCGCTGTCGCCTCGTCGGCGTTCGACATCCTCGCTCGACCCGTTGCCGAGTGAACGCCAGCACCAATGACGTCCCACCAGGATGAAGGAGCAGCCATGCCGACCATCACCGGCGCCCACCATCTCGCCCTCACGGTCACCGATGTCGAGCGCAGCGCGGCGTGGTACGCCGACCTGCTGGGCATGGTGCCCGTGTTCGAAGGCGCCGATGAATCGGTCACGTTCCGTGTGCTCGCTCATCCCGGCAGTGGATGGGTGATGGGCCTGCGCGAATACCACGCCGGCTCGGGCGATCCGTTCCAGGAGATGCGCACCGGCCTCGATCACTTCGCCTTCGGCGTCACCAGCCGCGCCGCCCTGCACGAGTGGGAAGCTGAGCTCGAGCAACGCAGCATCGCCTACACGCCCGCCGCCGACACGCCCATCGGCACCGTCGTGGTGTTCCGTGACCCCGACCAGATCCAGCTCGAGTTCTGGCTCCCGGCCGGCGCCGACTGAGGACGACGGGAATCGACCGATGCTCCAACCCCACGCTCCGAACGATCGCCCCCAGCTCTCCGAGCGTGCCGCATGACGGAGCCGGTCGCTGCGCCTACCGACGTCGTCCGACAGTTCTTCGCGCATCTGGCCGCGCGCGATCCTCGCTCCGGGCGAGGGTTGTGGTCCGAGCACGCGGTCTGGCACCTGAGCGGACGGCACTCACGAGCGCGCGACTACGCCATCGACGACTACCTCACGATGCTCACGGAGTGGTTCGCCGCACACCCCACCTATGCCGGCCACATCGACTCGTGGACCACGAGCGGCGAGGAGGTCGTGTCGGTGGCGCTCACCAGCACCGGGGGCGAAGCGCCCACGTCGGCGTCGGGACTCATGATCTACCGCGTCGTCGATGGCCTCATGCGCGAGGGCTGGGGCATCCCCACGTTCGCAGACGGCCAGTTCGCCTTCTAGACCGGCCAACGGGATGCGACCGATCCGGGCCGTCAGCCATCCACGATGCGATCCAAGCCACTCGCCGGGCCGCCCGACTCGCGGACCGCTCGTCGAGGACGGGTACGATCGCCCGCGCCGGGAGCCGCGTCCGCCGGGTGCCGAGCGGAGGGTTGAGCATGGCGACCGAACGTCGACACCACGAGGTCGTGGTGCTGGGGGCAGGGGTGTCCGGCATCTATCAGATCAAGCGGCTGACCGATCTGGGCATCGACTCGGTGGTCCTGGAAGCCGACGACGACCTCGGGGGCACCTGGTACCGCAACCGCTACCCCGGTGCCCGTTTCGACTCGGAGAGCTACACCTACGGCTACTCGTTCTCCCGGGAGCTGCTCGACGAGTGGCACTGGAAGGAACGGTTCTCCTCCCAGCCCGAGAACCTCGCATACCTCGACTACGTCGCCGACAAGTTCGACCTCCGGCGGCACATGGTGTTCGGCGCGCGCGTCACGGCGATGGCGTGGGACGAGGTCGAGCACCACTGGGAGCTCACGCTCCAGGACGGCTCCGTCCGCACCGCCCGGTTCGTCATCACGAGCATCGGGCCCCTGTCGGCCCCGACCCTGCCCCGGTACGAAGGCATGGACGACTTCGAGGGTCAGGCCTTCCACACCTACTGGTGGCCGAAGGAGGGCGTCGAGCTCGCCGGGCGCCGCGTCGGCGTCATCGGCACGGGCGCGACCGGCATCCAGGTCATCGCCGAGATCGCCGACAAGGTCGGCGAGCTGACCGTGTTCCAGCGCCGCCCCAACTGGAGCTCCCCGCTCAACAACGGACCGATCTCCACCGAGGAGATGGCCGGGATCCGGGCGCGCTACGACGAGATATTCACCAACTGCGCGGCGTCGCCCGGAGGGTTCGAACACGTGCCCCGGTGGGGCTTCTGGGACAAGACGCCCGAGGAGCGCCGCGCCCTGTGGGACGAGCTGTACGAGCAGCCGGGCTTCGCCATCCTCGCCGGCAACTTCGCCGAGATCATGGTCGACGAAGCCGCCAACGCCGAGATGTCCGACTACATCGCCGACCGCATCCGCCGTCGGGTCGACGACCCGACGACGGCCGAGCGGCTGATCCCCAAGGACCACGGCTTCGGGCTCCAACGCCTCCCGCTCGAGACCCGCTATTTCGAGGCCTACAACCGCGACAACGTCCACCTCGTCGACCTGTCGGACACGCCCATCGAGCGCGTCACCCGCACGGGCATCCAGACGCGCACCGGGCACCACGACCTCGACATCATCGTGTACGCCACCGGCTTCGATGCAATCACTGGCGGTTACGACCGCATCGAGATCCGCGGCGTGGGCGGGCAGGCGCTGCGAGACAAGTGGCGGGACGGCCCCAGCACGTACCTGGGCCTGCTCACCCACGGCTTCCCGAACCTGCTCATGGTGGCCGGTCCCCAGAGCGCGTCGGGGTCGACGAACTTCCCACGCGCCATCGAGACCGGCGTCGACTGGGTGACCGACCTGCTCCAGCACGCCATCGAGCGCGGGCACACGCGCATCGACGCGCCCGCCGGGTCGGAGGAGGCCTGGGTGGCCGAGGTCGAACGGGCGCAGGAGCGGCTCCTGCTCCGAGGCAGCCGCGGCTGGTTCACCGGCTACAACGCCAACGTCGACGGCCACGCCGACGGCAAGATCCGGTACCAGGCGTACTTCGGGGGCGCGCTCCGCTACCGAGCGGCGATCGCACGAGCCGCCGCCGACGACTATGCCGCCCTCGAGCTGACGTGATCTCGACCCGACGCGTCAGCCGGCGACCTGGATCATCACCTTGGCCGCGTCGGATTGGCGCGCCCGCTCGACGGCAGGCTCGATGCTGTCGAGCGGGAACACGTCGCTGATGTAGGCACCCATACGATCGACGTTCGCCCCGAGGAAGGCCACGACCTCGTCGAGCTCCGTCGGGTAGGCGAGCGACGTCACGAGGGACATCTCCTTGTGCAGCATGGCCGACAGATCGAGCGGCACGGTCGTCTTGTACACGGCCACGACCGTCACCTGGGAGCCGAGCCGACCGATGCGGAGCACCTCGGCCAGCGCCGCGGGCGACCCGGCCGCATCGATGAAGAGGTCGGTCGCAGGCCGGCCGCGCTCGGCGGGCCCGTGCAGCGCCACCAACTGCTCGGCGAGGTCACCCTCGCCCGCCCGGATGACGGCATCCGCGCCGAGGTGCCGGGCCCGATCGAGCCGCTCGAGCGACAGGTCGACGGCCACCACCTGCTCGATCCCGCGGTGCTTGAGCCAGATCACGGCACCCAGGCCGATCGGTCCCACGCCGAGGACGACGACCCTGCTCCCCGGCCCCGCCCCGGAACGGTTCACGGCGTGCAGCGCCACACCCATCGGCTCGGCCAGGGCGCCGATCCGATACGGCAGACCGTCCGGCAGCTTGATCAGCCGGCCGGGGTCGCCGGCGTTGCGCACCAGGAGCACCTCCGACAACGCTCCCTCCGGCCCACCGTTGCCGATGGTCGCCCCGAAGCGCCGGTCGATCGGGTTGACGGCGACACGGTCGCCGACGACCACCGCCGTGACCGCCTCGCCCACGGCCACGACCTCGCCGGCAGCCTCGTGGCCGAGGCACGAAGGGCCGTGCGCCTCACGGCCGAAGCCCGTGGCGCCCGCCTCGATGTAGGCCAGGTCGCTGCCGCAGATGCCGCACGCCTCGACGCGCACGAGGGCGTCGGTCGCCGTCGGCGTCGGCTCGTCGATGCGGTCGACGCCGAAGACGTTCGGCGCGTGGATGCGCACGGTCCTCACGACGCGACCCCGCCCTCGTCGCCGACTCGTTCGGGCAGCTCGTCCACGTGCTCGTCGACGACCCACATGCGCGTGGCGCCCTGGTCGAGGAAGTTCCGCTCGTCGGCCCGGATCTGGGCGATCACCGCCGGATCGGCCAGCGCCGCCCGCCAGGCGTCGTGATCCTCCCGCGAAGCGAAGACGAGCTCGGTGACGACATCGAAGTCCACGCCGCCCTGGTCGGCGCGGAACGGCGTCTCGAGGTAGTTGCGGTTGTACACGGCGTAGAACGGGAGCAACCGGTTGATGAGCGGCGCATGGTGCCGCTCGTAGTAGTCCCGGAACGCGGCGAGGTCCAGGTCCGGACGCCTCCTGATGAACGCCAGCACCTTGATCACGACCACCCCTGTCCTCGGCCCTGCGGTCAGACTAGGCACCGCGCCGTTCGACCATGAGGAACTGGACCGTCGTCGACCACCGCACGATCACCGGACCCCGGCGGTCGTGGGCCCCGCGGCGTCTCAACGGCGGGCGACCGCATCGCCCAAGCGGTAGATGGCACGGAAGTGGTCGAGTGCCTCGTTCGACCCGGCACAGGTGATCACGCCGCGGCGAACGAGGTCGTCGAACCCGGAACGGTGCTGGCGGACGTCGATCCATGCGTGGGCTGGTGCCGTGACGACGAGATCGGGTTCACCAGCTTCGGTGACGACGACCGCGTGAGCGTCGAGCGTGAACACCTCTCCGTCGACGCGGATCTCGAAGTGCTCGTCGACGCCCGTCGCCGCCGCCGAGTCGTGGTAGGCGGTGATGGCGCCGCGGATCGTGAGTGAGGGCCGCACGACGCTGTCGTGGGCCGGGGGGTCGAGCAGCGGCATGCCGAAGCGCACCAGGGACGACAGCACCGGCAGGGCCCGGCGGCCGAGTGGGCCGAGGCCGTAGCGGCTTCGTCGGCCGGGCGGATCGCTCGGGACCGTCTCGACGAGCCCGTCGTGTGCCATCGACCGCAACCGGTCGCTCAACACCGTTGCGGCGATGCCGGGCAGGTGGCGTTGCAGGTCGCTGAAACGCTGGGGTCCGGCGCTGAGCTCGCGCACGATGAGCAGGGTCCAGCGGTCGCCCAGCAGGTCGAGGCCACGGGCGATGGGGCAGTACTGCTTGTCGTAACCGACGGGTGTGGACATCACGGCTCCTCCACCGAATCCTAGTTGCTTCACACTACCAACGATAGTAGCTTCAGACTATGAACCCGGTAGCCGCTCTATCGCTGGATGACGATTCCCCGGCACAGCGATCGATACGACGCCGGGAGCGGGTCGTGCTTCTGTCCACCGGTCTGGCGGTGTTCGCCGTGTTCCTCGACACGACGATCGGCTTCGTCACCTTCCAGGCGATCGGACGCACCTTCCCGACGTCCCCGTCGACGTTGTCGTGGGTGCTGAACGCCTACACGCTCGTGTTCGGCGCGATGCTCATCCCGGCCGGGCGACTCGCCGATCGCATCGGTCGACGGCGGGTGTTCCTCATGGGCGTCGTCGTCTTCACGGTCGGCTCGATGGCGTGCGGGCTCGCCCCCAGCCTGGGGTTGCTCATCGCCGCCGAGGCGCTGGAAGCCGTGGGCGCGGCGCTGCTCATCCCCTCGTCGTTGGCGCTGCTGCTCCGGGCGTTCGACCAATCTCGTATCCCCGTGGTCGTGGCCATCTGGGGCGCCATCAGCGCGTCGGCCGGGGCCGCGGGCCCGCCGCTCGGCGCGCTCCTCGTGGGGCACCTCTCGTGGCGGTGGGCGTTCTTCATCAATCTCCCGGTCGGGATCTTCAGCTTCGTGCTCGGTCGTCGCGTCCTCGCCGAGAGCCGCGAGGCCACGGCGGGGCGGCTCCCCGATCCGCTCACCGTCGGTCTGCTGGCCATCGGGATGGCCAGCCTCACCCTGGCGGTCGTCCAGACCGGGCCATGGGGCTGGCTGGGGGTGCGCACCATCGCGGCGCTCCTCGTCGGCCTCGCGCTTCTCGGAGCGTTCGTGGTCCGCGCCCGCCACGTTCCCAATCCGGTGTTGCGCCTCGAGTTGTTCCACAACCGCGACTTCAGGTGGGCCAACATCGCGGCGCTCACGTTCGCGGTCGGGTTCAACGCCATGTTCCTAAGCAACGTGCTGTTCCTCACCACGGTGTGGAGGTACTCGATCCTGCGCGCGGGCGTGGCCATCGCGCTCGGCCCGGCCATCGTCGCCCTCACCGCCCCCCGCTTCGGTCGCCTCGCCGGGCGCATCGGACAGCGTGCGGTGCTCATCCCCGGCGGCATCGTGTACGCCCTCAGCGGACTCCTGCTGCTCGGCCGCGCCGGCACGGACCCCTCGTACCTCGCCGAGTACCTGCCAGCCGTCGTGTGCTCGGCGCTGGGCGTGGCCATGTGCTTCCCTCAGTTCTCCTCTGCCGCTGCCGCCACCCTGCCCGCTGACCAGTACGGCTCGGGCAGTGCCGTCGTCCAGGCCACCCGCTACCTCGGCGGTTCGTTCGGCATCGCGCTCGTCATCGCGTTCACCAGCGCCCGAACTGACATCGGCGGGTTCCGTCACGCCTGGATCCTCATCGCCGCGGTAGGTCTCACGGTCAGCCTCGCCAGCACGCGGCTCACCCGACGCAGCGCCGCTGTGGCACGGAGCGGTGCCTGAGCTCGGACGGTTCGATCATCGGAGGTGACCCGCCGCCCACCAGAGGCGTTGGCCGATCGTCACCGCGACGAGCGCGGCCATGAGGCCGAAAAGCCCCGGCGCTCCGGCGGGCCACACCAGCATGGCCACGAAGAACACGATCGTCTCGGTGCCTTCGATCAACCCGCTGGGCATGTGCACGGTCGTCTTCTCTTCCTGAGCCGCGGCTCCCTCACCGCGCTTCTCGGCGATCGCCGCCAGATAGGTCCACGACATCGTGTTCAGGTAGAAGGTGGCCAGGAGCACGGCGCACGTCGCCCAGGTCGCGGTGTCGGCCCGCGCCGCCGCGATGCCCAGAGGTACGGCGCTGTAGCCGGCCGTGTCGGCCATCATGTCGAGGTAGCCCCCGAGATCGGTCTCGGCAGTGCCGGCCCGTGCCACCGGGCCGTCGAGGCCGTCGAACACGCGACCAGCGAACCACGTGGCCGCTGCCAGCCAGCGCCAGCCCAGGCCGGCCAGGATGCCCCCGCCGACGCCGAACCCGAACGACAAGGCCGTCAGCCATCCGGGAGCGACGCGACCGGCGAGACCGCGAACCAGGGGCGCGACGATCCGATCCTTGGACCCACGGAGTGCACGGTCGATCAACGCGAGGTCCTCGACTCGTGGGCGGTGACGGACGTACGCGTGCACAGGGCCACGAATCGTGAACCTGCTCCCGGTCGGCAACATTCCCCTTGCGGTCGGAGGCCGTCCCCGGCGCCGACGTGCGGTTCAGCTGGCGGCCCTGCCTGTCCTCGGTGATGATGCCGACGGATCGAAGGGGATGGTTCGATGGATGTGCTCGACGCGCTCGACGCCGCAGCTCGAGAGTTCGGCGGCAGGCTCGCACTCGTGCCCGACGATGGATGGACGTTGCCCACGCCTTGCACTGCGTGGGACGTCCGGTTCCTCACCGCGCACGTCGTCGGTGGCAACCGCTTCGCGGTGTCGATCCTGGAAGGGATGCCGTCCGCCGAGGCGATCGACCGCGTGATGTCGACGCCGCAGCTCGGCGACGACCCGTTGGCCTCCTGGGCGACGAGTGCGGACGCACAGCGCGTCGCGTTCGCCGCCGGCGGCGCCTTGGATCGACAGGTCGACCATCCCCTCGGCCCGATGGCGGGACGGCGCTTCCTCGAGTTCCGGATCCTGGACCTCGCCCTGCACGCGTGGGACCTGGCCCGGGCGATCGCAGCCGACGACCAACTCGACCCGGCTCTCGTGGAAGCCGTCCTCGGGATCATCGAGCTCGGACCACCCGGCATGGGCTTCGGGCTCAACCCCCTCGGGCAGGCCCTTGAGGACGCGCCAGCCCAGACACGGCTCCTCGATCTGACTGGACGCGCCGCCTCGCCGCCGGGCGACTCGCCCGGCGGCTGGTGAATCTCTAACCGTCAGTCCGTTCGGTCGCTCCGCAGATTCCCGCCGCGATGGCCGCCCGTACAGTACTACCGTGC
>JANPGL010000100.1:0-2630 GCA_031423915.1 Actinomycetes bacterium
CGAAGGTGCCCACCACCTTCGTGCGGTTCAGCTGCTTGCGCACACCGTTCACCACGCCGGACTCCACCAGGTCGACCAGGCCGTCGGACAGCAGTTCGGTGTGCACCCCCAGGTCCTTGTGCCCGCGCAGGTTGGCCAGGATGGCGTTCGGGATCGCCCCGATGCCGGTCTGGATGGTGGCGCCGTCCGGGATGCGCTCGGCCACCAGCTCACCGATGCGGCAGTCGACCTGGTCGGGCTCGACCGGGGGGACCTCACCGAGGGGATAGTCGGCCTCGCACCAGCCGAGCACCTGTGACACGTGGATCTGGTTGCGACCGAACGTACGGGGCATCTGGGCGTTGGCCTCGACGAAGAAGCGGGCGCGTCCTATGAAGCTGGCCACGTAGTCGCTGTTGGTCCCGAGCGAGAAGTAACCGTGGCGGTCGGGCGGCGACACCGACGCCACCACCAGCGGATCGGGGCAGCGCAGCTTCATGAGGTCGGGGACCTCGCTGAAGTGGTTCGGGACCAGGTCGAGCGTGCCGGCGGCGAAGCAGCCGCGGGTGACCGGCGAGAGGAAGTAGCTGACGTGGCGGAGCCGGTCGCCGAACGCGCCGTGCAGGTAGGGCCGGTCGTGCAACGCGTGCATCTGGTGGACGCGGACGCCGTCGAGGCCGTCGGCCGCCGCCTCGATGGCGTCGAGCACGGTGACCGGCTCACCCGCGGACAACGGGACGATGATGTCGGCGCGCGGACCGATGTGGTCGAGCACGGCGCTGGGGGCGACGGGCGGCGTGAGCATGAGTGGCCCATCATGGCCCGTCGCACACCGGGCGTGGGGGGACCTAGGTCCGCGCCGGCGAGGCCGATGACCACTAGGTGGGCCGGGTCGGGGGGTCCAGGATGACGTCATGACCGAGGCGTCGCCCTTCGAACAGTTGGACGTGATGACGGTCGCCGAGTGCGTCGCCTTCCTGGCGGGGAACCACATCGGGCGCATCGCCGTCAACGTGGACGACTTCCCGGTGGTCCTGCCGGTCAACTACCAGTTGGCGGAGAACGCCGGCGGCTCACCGGTGCTGGTGATCCGAACGCGCGCCGGTGGCACCGTGAGCGTGGCGGGCGAGCGCGTGGCGTTCCAGATCGACGCCATCGACGCGGCGTGCGGCGTCGGGTGGAGCGTGCTGGTGCGAGGGATCATGCACCACGTGCGCGGCGACGTGTTCGCCACGCTGCTGCCGTCGGTCGACCCCCACCCGTGGCTGTCGGATCGGGACGAGTGGCTCGTGATCAACCCGCTGATGATCACTGGGCGCCGCGTGGTGACCCACACCAACGGCTTCGGCTTCCACCCGCTCGGCTACATCTGAGCAGGAGCGAGCGAGTGAGCTGGGCCGCTCAGACGATCGCCCACGCGGCGAACGCGTCGAGCACCGCCCGGTCGCGATCGAAGCTGAGCCGTGCGCCGGCGGCCGCCAGCCCGAGCCAGCGGGTGCCGTCGACCTCGTCGTTCGGCACGAACGTGCCCTCGACCGCTCGCATCTCCCAGTAGGTGACGCGCTTGGGTCGGCCCTTGCGGTCGATGTACTCCGTGCGGGCGATCTCGTGGCCGCTCACGCACCGGTACCCCGTCTCTTCGAGCACCTCGCGCAGCGCCGTGTGCTCGATGTCGGCGTCGCCGGGTTCGCTCTTGCCCTTCGGGAACGTCCAGTCGTCGTACCCGGGCCGGTGTATCAGCAGCACCTCGAGCCCGTGTGCTCCGCGGCGCCAGACCACACCGCCCGCCGCGTCGACCGTCAGTTCGAGACGTCCAACCATGCCCTGACCTTCCTCCGCCGTGCCCGTTGCCAGTGCTTCTGCCAGTCGTGCCGCAGCGCCGCCGCTCGACGCTGCTCGGCCGCCGTCACGAGACCGGCGACGAAGGCTTCGTCCGCCGGGCCCGACGCTATCGCCGCCCGCAGGTGCGTCTCGGTGATGGTCGTGTCGTGCAGGTCGCCGAGCACGCCCTGGAGCCCGGCCAGGGCCCGCGCCTGGGCGCGCGCCGCCGGGATCACGGGTTGGGCCACCTCGGCCGCGTACCGGGCGCGCTTGGTCCGGATCCGCAGGTCGTGGAGATCGGCCATGGAGCTGTCGGGTCCGAGCCGGTTCGCCCGCTTGCTCAGGGCCCGGAACGGTTCGGCGGCGAGGGCGGCGAGCAGGTCGCGGGCGGGTCGGGACCCGTCGCGCACGATCGGCGGTTCCACGGCGAACGCCACGGCGGCATCGACGAGCGTGACGGCCCGCGCCCCCGCCAGGGCCCGCTGCAGGGCGTCGAGGGCGGGGCCACGGCCCGCCGACAGCCGGTCGACCAACCGGCCGAAGGTGGCCGCGTCGTCGGCCGTCAGCGCGTGGGTGTGCTCGACCAGTCGCTCGACGAGCACGTCCAGGTCGCGCACGCGGCCCAGCAGGTCGCCGAGCCAGCGCAGCTCGGTACGCAGCGACTCGCGGTGCGACGGCTCGAGCAGTTCGGCGAACGTGCGCAGATGGCTGCGCAGACGCCGCGTCGCCACCCGGGCTTCGTGGACGACCTCGACGTCGGGTGCCACGAACAGCAGCGGCAGGAGCACCAGCAGCCGGCGGACCTCGCTGGACAGCGCGGCCGAGGCCGC
>JANPGL010000101.1:0-4029 GCA_031423915.1 Actinomycetes bacterium
GACGCGGTGGCCGAGAAGCACGATGCGACGACCGTCGCCGGCCGGTGCCTCCCGTACGGTGAGACGGCCCCGCTCGCGCCGCTGGCGTTCGCGCTGCGTCCCCTGCTCGGGCTCTCCGAAGAAGGCGTCCCGACCCACGCCGAGGTCGAGGGCGCCGTTCGTCAGTTCGGCGCCGAGTTGCCGCTGCCGGCCGAGCGCGTCGTCGACGCCGTGCTCCACCTGTTCGGGGGCGCCACGCCGCTGGCGGGCATCGAACCGGCCAACGCGCTCGACGAGGTCGTGCGCGCCCTGGCCGCAATGATCGCCTCGGCCGCCCGCCGCCGCCCCGTGCTCGTGCGCATCGGCGACCTCCACTGGGCCGATCCCATCCTGCTCGACGCGCTCAGCCGCATCCTGGCGCAGGTGCCCGCCGTCGGTTTCGTGCTCGTCACCACCGCTCGGCCCGACGAGGCCACGGCCTGGCCCCCGCTCGACGCCCGTCACTCCACGTTCCTGCTCCGGCTCGATCCGCTGGCGGCCGACGATGCCGACGCGCTCGCCACGCTGGCGCTCGGCGACGAGGACGACCCCGTGCTGCGGCGTGAGGTGCTGGCCCGCAGCGGCGGCAACCCGCTCTTCATCGAGCAGCTCGCGGCGCTCGTGGGCGACGCCACGCCGACCGGTTCCCTACCCGTGCTGCCCGACACCCTGCGTGGCCTCGTGGCAGCCCGGCTGGATGCGCTCACGCCCGACCAGCGGGCCATGCTCGACAACGCGGCCGTGCTCGGCACGACCGGCCGCTGGTTCACCTTGGAGCGATTCGGGATCGCCATGGGGCAGCGGCCCAGCCGGCGGACGCTCGAGGCGCTGTCATCCGGCGACCTGCTCGTGCTCGAGGGCAACAGCTGGCGCTTCCGTTCGCCGACCGTGCGCGAAGTGGCGTACCAGACGCTCACGAAGTCGATCCGGGCCCAGCGTCACGCCGGGGTGGCGCTGGCCATCGAGGAGATGGCCAAGGGCAAGGACGACGCCGCCGAGGTCCTGGCCCACCACTGGTCGACGGCGGCCTCGCTCGTCGTCGAGCTCGGTCCGGTGGTCAAGGTGCCCGACGACGTCATCGAGCGCGCCGTCGAGTGGTCGCGCCGGGCGGCGAGGCACGCCCTCGGTCGCCAGGCCTACGCCCAGTCCGAGCGGTTCTCGGATGGCGCGCTGGCGCTGGTCGACGAGGCCACGTCGCAGACGTCGGCGGCGGCGTCGGCCATCCTCGACGACGACGTCCTGCCGTCGCGGCTGCGCCTGTTGCTCGTGCGGGCCGAGGCGCGCATCGGCCTGCGCCGCAACGACGCGGCTCGCGCCGACCTCGACACCGTGCTCGAGGCGGCCCGCGCCGCCCCGCTCGACATCCGCGACCGGGCCACCGGCCACGCGATGCGTCTGCTCGGACTGCTCGAGCACCAGCTCGGCCGCACCGACGTGGCCCGCCAGCGGCTCGAAGAGGCCGTGGCGGTGCTGCGCGCCACCGACGACGAGGCCGGACTGGCGCTGGCGTTGCGCAACCTCGGCATGGTGCTCGTGATCGGCGGGCACTTCAAGGAGGCCGAGACGCCGCTGCGCGAGGCCCAGGACCGTTACCAGCACCTCGGCGACCGTCGCGGCTTGGCCTGGGTCAACCAGCACCTGGCCTGGACCGCCTTCGTCGGCGGCGACCGGGCCGGCGCCGACGCCCGCCTCGACGAGGCCGAGACGACGTTCGGCGGCCTGGGCGACCCGGGCGGGCGGGCGTGGGTGCTCGGGCTGCGGGCGTTCCTGCGCTTCCAGCAGGGGCGGCTCGAAGAAGCCGAAGCGCTGGCCTCGAGCGTGTTGCGTGAGGCCGACGAGCACAACGACAAGTGGGCGGCGGCCATGATGCGCACGCTCCTGGGTGGGCTGCGGCTCTGGTCGGGCCGCGTGGCAGACGCCCGCATGCTGGGCGACAAGGCGCTGACCGGGTTCCGCTCGCTCGGCGACCGCTACGGCGAGGGCCAGGCCGCCGCGCTGCTCGTGCGGGCCGGCATCGCGTCCGGCGAGGGCGGCGACGCCCAGCGGGAGCTCGAGCGGCTGGCCGCCATGGCCGACACCGGCCCGCGTCGGGCCTTCGTGGCGCTGGTGCAGGCCGGCGCGGCCGTGCACCTCGGCGAGCCGGGCCGGGCCGTGGCGGCGGCCGACACAGCGCTCGCCACCGGTGGTCTCGACGGCATCGGCAGCTCCGAGCTGTGGTCGGCCCTGGCCCTGGCCCGGTTGCAGCTCGGCGACGGCGACGGTGCGGCCGAGGCTGCCGCCCGCGCCGCCGAGGTCGATCCCACCTCCCCCTACCCGCTTGCGGTGCAGGCGGCGGCCGCCGCGGCCACGGGCGACGTGCACACCGCCACCGAGCTGGCCGCCCGGGTGCTGGCGCATCCGGGCTCGTCCTACCTCGACCGCATCGTCGCCATCGGCGCCGGCACCATGGCTCGCCTCGGCGAGGGCGAGATCGAGGCCGCTGCGCTCCTCGCCACCGAAGGCACCGCCACGGCCGAGGCCACCGAGGACGCCCAGGCGTGGGCACTCGCCCGAGCCACCGAGGCCATGGTCGAGCAGGCGCGCGCCGGTGAGCCGATCGGGGTTCCGCCCGGCGTGCTGAACCAGGGTTGGGCGACCGCCTGGGCCACCATGGCGGCCGGAGCGGTTACGGCTGCGAGCGTCTGAGCCTCTCGCGGCGTGTGGGGCGACCTCACCCCCCGTCCACTCGCAGTGGCGGTCAGCCGCCGCTCACTGATCGGCCTGGCGCACGGCCGCCGCGATGAGCGCGTTGCGGCTCGTCACACCGTAGGCCACGCTGAGATCGTCGATGCGTCGGCGCACCGTACGCGGGTTGAGCCGCAACGTCCGGGCGATCGCCTCGTTGTTGAGCCCGTTGACGAGCATCGACAGCACCAGCCGATGGCCCTCGGTCAACGTCGTGGTTGCCTCGACCCAGCGGCGGTGCCCGATCGGTTGGGCCCGCTCCCACAGCGACTCGAACAGCAGCCGCAGCATCCAGATGACCTCGGGTGACTCGGTGTAGAACGCGCTGGCCGGCGCGAACGATGTGGTGACCATGGCACACGCGTTGTCGGCGACGATGAAGTCGGTGGCGAGCTCTGGCACGACACGAGCCTGGGCCCCCGCCGCGATCTCGCCGAGCGTGGCGGTCAGGAACGCGGCGTCGTCGAGCACGGCGTGGTCATAGACGGTGCGCACCCGCACGCCCCGTTCGAGCACATCGGCCGCCAGGATCTCGACGTTGGTGGCGGCGCCGCGTTCGTCGTCCTCGATCGCGTCGGTGTGACCGCTCTGCAACCCGTACAGCTCGGTCCGCGCCGACATCATCAGCGTGTTGAGCACCACCCCACGCTCCGAACGCGTCGCCAGCCCTCGAATCGGCCCGAGGGGCAACGGTGGGCGGTCCGGGGCCAGCGCCACGTTCGGGCGCGCCCGCGCCATCATCGCCTTGAGGTCCGCCTCGACGCGGCCAACGTCCGGTGCGGCCTGCAACCAGGCCGCCGCGCGCGTCACGTAGTGCCGCACGATCGGGATCTCGGGTGGCATCGGCACGACGATCGTCGGCTGGCCGGCGGCCACGCGCACGAACCCGAGAACCTCCAACTCGGCGACCACACCTGCCTGACCGGACGACGCGAGGTCGTCGAGAACCACCTCCCCGCGGGCGAGCAGGTCGTCGTAGAGCGCCGCAGCCGGCGGTGACAACACCCAGCCCAGGAGGTCCTTCGCGTCGTCAGACCCCACCGGTTCCACCCCTTTGGCCATCCGGGCCGACCCGCGGGGCCCGCCGTGTCCACTTCTCGACATGTCCAGTGCTTGTCATTGTCTGTTTTCCAGAGGCTCGCTTGACTATCTCTAGACACAACGTCGCTGACAGCGACGGAAAACAGACGAAAAGGGGCGAACGATGCGCTTTTGAACACGACGGCACGCAGGCACGACGAAGCGGCAACGATACGTGGTGCTCGCTGGAGTCCAGCAGCGCTGAGC
>JANPGL010000102.1:0-7338 GCA_031423915.1 Actinomycetes bacterium
GTAGAGCTTGCCGGTGGGGTGGCGGGGCAAGGTCTCGACCACGTCGACCGAGCGGGGCACCTTGTAGCCAGCGAGCTTGCCGCGGCAGAAGGCCAGGATATCGGCGAGCAGCTCGGGCGTGGCGACGACGTCGTCGGCCAGCTCGCCGGCTACAAGGTGCCCCGCTCGGTCGACGTGGTCGAGACCCTGCCCCGCCACCCCACCGGCAAGCTCTACAAGCGCCTGCTCCGCGACCCCTACTGGGAGAACATCGGCCGCTCGATCTGAGCGGGCCGGGAGCCGGGGCAGGTCTCGCCGCAGGGTCCGGCGCAGCATCGGCCCGTTCCCCGGGCGCATTTGATGCGCCCAACCCGACGCCGGGCGTGTGCTGGTCGCATTTGATGCGCCGGGGCCGGGGCCGGGGCCGGGGCCGGGGCCGGGGCCGGGGCCCGGGCCGGTCAGGCGGCCTGGATCGACTCCCGGAAGCGGCGGAGGGCGCTCGGCACGCACACGCCGATGATCAGCACGCACCCGCCGATCATGGCCACGACCGGGTGCTCCAGCGGCCAGGAGCCGTGGGCGTGCACGCCCTGGGTGAGGAGCCGCACGGTGGCCACCAGGGCCGAGATCGGGTTCCACTCGGCGATGGTGCGGGGCACCAGCGCCATCCCCTCGATCGGCACGAACGTGCCCCCCAGGAACGCCAGTGGGAACACGATGGCGAAGCCGATGCCCTGCACGGCCTCGGGCGACCGGAGCAGCATGCCGAGCAGCACGCCGAACCAGGTGAACGCCAGCAGCCCGAGCAGCAGCAGCGCCACCAACCCGACCACCGCGACCACCGACATCGACGGCCGCCAGCCGAGCGCCAGGCCGAGCCCGGCGATGAGCACGAGGCCGAGGATCTGCTCGAGCACCTGGCCGACCACCTGCGCGGAGATGATCGACAGGCGGCTCACGGGCATCGAGCGGAACCGCTCGACGACCCCGCTCGTCAGGTCGTTGGCCGTGGCCACGCCCGCGCCGATGACACCGAACGCCAGGCTCTGCCCGAGGAGCCCGGGCAGGAGGAAGTCCTGGTAGCGCAGGCCCGGGATGGCGATGGCGGATCCGAACACGTAGAGGAACAGCAGCGTGAACACCACGGGCTGCAACGTCACGTCGCTGAGGCGCATCGGTACGTGCACGAGGGTGCGCAGGCTGCGCCCGACGAGCAGTCGCGTGTCGCGCAGGTAGCGCCGAGCCGCCGACGGTCGGACCGTGACCGTGAGTGGGGCGGTGGGGCGAGGGTGGCCGTCATCGGGAGGACTCCTGCAGCTCGGGTGCGTCGGCGGGTCGGGCGTGGCCGGTGAGGGCCAGGAAGGCGTCGTCGAGCGTGGGCCGGCGCAGCGCCATCTCGTCGACGGCGATGCCGGTGCCGCGCACGGCCTCGGTGATGGCCGCCAGGTCGGCGGTCTCGTCGGGCGCCGGGATCGACAGCGTGCGCAGCTCGGGCGCGGCCGACAGGGCGAACCGTGGCTCCAGCGCGGCCACCAGCAGATCGAACGCGTGGCGGTCCGGTGCGACGATGTCGACCCGGTGCTGGCCGATGCGGGCCTTGAGCTCGGCCGACGTGCCGGAGGCCACGGCGCGGCCGTGGTCGATGAGCACCACGCGGTCGGCCAGCGCGTCGGCCTCCTCCAGGTACTGGGTGGTGAGCAGCAGGGTGACACCGTCGGCCACCAGGTCGCGCACGGTGGACCACACCGCCTGACGGCTGCGCGGGTCGAGGCCCGTGGTCGGCTCGTCGAGCACGAGGAGCTCGGGTCGCACGACGAGGCCGGCGGCCAGGTCGACGCGGCGGCGCTGGCCGCCTGACAGCTGCTTCACGAGCGAGGCGCGGAACTCGGCGAGATCGAAGCGTTGGATGAGCTCGTCGGCGGTGCGCACCGCGTCGCGGGCCGACTGGCCGCGCAGGCGGGCCATGAGCACCAGGTTCTGGAACGCCGTGAGGTTGTCCTCCAGCGCGGCGAACTGGCCGGTGAGAGCGATGCGGCGGCGCACCTCCTCGCCCTGGGAGGCAACGTCGTAGCCGCACACCTGCGCCCTGCCGTCCGTGGGGGAGATGAGCGTGGCGAGCATGCGCACGACGGTGGTCTTGCCGGCGCCGTTGGGGCCGAGCAGGGCCACGACGGTGCCGGGTTCGACGCGCAGGTCGAGCGAGTCGACGGCGGTGAACGAACCGAACGTGCGGGTGAGACCGACGGCCTCGACGGCGGGAGGTGGTGACATGGGGGGCGTCCTTTCGTGCTGTGGCTAGAAAAGTATAGTGACTGTAGAAGTTCCGCAAGGGAAGATTGCTAGCCTTCCGGCGTGGCCACGAACGACGAGCGCCCCGGTGCGCCCCGGGCGATCACGGAACTGCTGCACACGTTCCGTGCCGTGGCCGACGCGGCCGACGAAGGCCTGCGCGAGCGCAAGAAGCGCCTCATGCGCCAGCAGATCTCCGACACCGCCACCATGCTGTTCCTCGAGCGCGGCTTCGACGCCGTGAAGGTCGCCGACGTGGCGGCCGCCTGCGACGTCTCCGAGAAGACGGTCTACAACTACTTCCCGACCAAGGAGTCGTTGCTCTTCGATCGCACCGACCACGTGGCCGAGCGGATCCGTGAGTCGTTGCGCGATCGCCGCGACGGTCGCCCGCTCGCCTGGGCGGCGCACGACGTGCTCGTGGCCGACTTCGACGACCTCCACGGCTTCTGGGTGCATGCCGGCGACGCCGTGGTGCTGTCGTTCATGCGGCGCTTCGGTGAGCTCGTCGAGCAGACGCCGTCGTTGCAGGCGGCCCAGCGCGACATGTTCGAACGCCTGGTGGACGTGGCGGCGGCGGCGCTGGCCGAGCGGGCCGGCGTCAGCCCCGACGACCCCGAGCCGCAGATGGCGGCGCTCGCCGTCGTGGGGATCTGGCGTGTCCAGTTCGGCGCCATGAGGCGTCACGTGGCCGACGTGTCGAGCGTGGCCGAGCTGCGCGACGCCGTGCTGGCCGACGTGCTGCGCGCGACGCGCATCGCCGAGGCGGGGCTCAACTCGTTCGACGCCGCCATCGCCAGGGTCGGAGCCAAGCAGGGTCTGCGCGAGGCGGCCGACGCCATGAACGACGCCCGCCGCCAGGTGGTGGCGGCCGTCCGCCAGGCGCGCGAGGCGTGGCGGCAGGTCGCCGACCACCTGCACGAGGACGTGCCCGGCGCCCACGCCCGTCACGAAGGCAAGCTCCATGGCCAACGGCTGCGCCAGGAGGCCATGCGCGATGCCCAGGCCAGGCAGACCGAGGCCCAACGGGCGAAGCAGGCCAAGCGTCGGTCCGGGCGCTGACGCAGCGCTCGGCCGGGTGCGCATCTGATGCGACTAGGTTCGCCTCATGCGGATCGCCATGGGGATCGGAAGCGCCTACTACGACGGCAGCGACTGGGAGGACATCGTCGAGGTGGTGCGGGCCGCCGACCGGCTCGGCGTCGACGACGCCTGGTCGGCCGAGGCGTGGGGCATGGAGACCATCGCCCCGCTCGCCTACCTGGCGCCCCTGACTGAACGCATCCGGCTCGGCACGGGCATCATGCAGATCACGGCGCGCGTGCCCGCCATGACCGCCATGACGGCGCTCACGATGGCGCGCCTGACGAACGGCCGGTTCGTCCTCGGCCTCGGTGTGAGCGGGCCCCAGGTGGTGGAGGGGCTGCACGGCGCGTCGTTCGGTCAGCCGCTCGGCCGCTTGCGCGAGTACCTGACCGTGGTGAAGCAGGCGGTGCGGGGCGAGCGCATCGCGTTCTCGGGCGAGCACCACGTGCTGCCCCGTCCCGGTGGCGAAGGCAAGGCGCTCCGCCTGTCGATGCCGCCGAAGCCCGACCTGCCCATCTACCTGGCCACGCTCGGCCCGAAGTCGCTGGAGCTCACCGGCGAGCTGGCCGACGGCTGGCTCGGCACGTCGTTCATCCCCGAGGCGGCCGAGGAGGTGCTGGGCCACCTGCGCACCGGCGCCGCCAAGGCCGGGCGCTCGCTGGCCGACCTCGACCTGCAGGTGGGCGGCGCCATGGAGATCGGCGACGACGTCGAGCGCCTCATCGACCGCTACCGGCCCCAGATGGCGTTCACGCTCGGCGCCATGGGCTCGGCCAAGACGAACTTCTACAACGCCGCCTACCGGCGCGCCGGGTGGGCGGACGTGGCCGAAGAGGTGCAGCGGCTGTGGGTGTCGGGCGACAAGGAGGCCGCGGTGCGCGCCGTGCCCGACGAGTTCGTGCTCGCCACCACCCTCGTCGGCACCGACGCCATGGTGCGCGACCGCATCCGCGCCTACGCCTCGGCCGGCATCACGACGCTGCGCATCGGGATACACGGGCAGGCCGTCGGCGAGCGCATCGCCAACCTCGAGCGCACCGTGGCCGTGATCCGTGAGGCGACAGCGTCGGCATGAGCGGGGTGCCCGAGGGCTTCACGTACCAGCGGCGCAAGAACGGCGACGTGGTGGTGCGCCACCACGGCGTCGAGGCGGCCGTGCTGCGCGGGCGTCAGGCCGATGCGCTGGCCGCCGCCGAGGCGGGCGGTGGCGACGTGCAGGCGCTGCTGGCCCGCCTGACCGGCAACTACAAGCACGGCAACGAGCGGAGCGCCGGATCCCACCCGCGCCGCCGCGGCTGACCGGAGGCCGGCGCGGTCGCACGTCCTTCCACCAGGTGGAAGCAGATGCGCCTGCGTCGGGCTCGCGCTCGCTCTAGTCCTCGCCGAAGCGCCATTCGGTCATCTTCACGCGCCGGGGCGAGCGGACGACGTCGGCGAACGAGGCGACGTCGGTGCGGATGGCGTCGGCGTCATCGGGGCCGCCGAAGAAGCGCTCCTTGAGGTCCTGCTCCGAGGCGAACGCGCACAGCGCCACGCCGTCGAAGGCTGCGCCGGCCAGCACCTCGTCGATCGACACCTGGTGGTAGTGCCACATGCCGGGGTGCGAACGTAGCGCCAGGGGAGCGTGGATGTCGCGCCAGTGTGCGTCGGACCGCTCGTGGGGCAGGTCGGGGTGGCGGACCATGCCGAACGCCGCGGTGACGCCCGGGCTGGGCTGGTCGGCCGGCCAGAAGCGGCGTTGATGCCGCATGCGCCGCACGTCGACGCGGTACAGCCCCACGTCGGCCACGGCCTCCAGGGCCGCGCGATCGGACCCGAGCACCAGCGAGGTGAACGGGGTGTCCCGCTGACCGTCGTTGGCCACGAAGGCCGTTCCTGCCAGCGCCCGGGCGACATCGATCGCCCCGGCCCCCTGCGTCCCCAACGCCGCGAACATCCGAGCACCCTAACCGCCGGCGCGCGCGTCCTCGACCCACGGCGGTGGCGCTACGCTGCGACGCCGATGCGGGTGGGGCGGTGGTGGCGAAGGCTGTTGCTGATCGGTGTGGCCGCGTCGGCGGTTGCCGCCTGCGCGCCTCGCGGCGAGACGTCCCTGGTGGCCGTCGCCTCGAACGCGACCACGATCGTCGCGTCGACGGCCGAGTCGGCCGCCACGTCGTCGTCGTCGTCCGTGCCGACCACGTCCGTGCCGACCACGTCCGTGCCGGCGATCACCAGCAGGACCACCACGGTCACGCCCGCCACCACGGTCATGCCCACCACGACGGTGGCGCCCAGCACGACGGCCGTGCCCACCGCGACGGCCGTGGCGGCGGCGACGACCACGGTCGTGTTCGACGAGGACGTCGCCGCCCTTCCCGACGGCCACGGGGCCGTCATCGCCATCGTCGTCGACGACGCCGGCGGCGTCGAAGGATCCCTGGCCGACTACCTCGCCCTGCCGATGCCGGTGACGATCTCGATCATCCCGTCGTTCGCCCATGCCACCGAGGTGGCCGAGCGCACCCACACCGCCGGCCGGGAGGTGCTGCTCCACCTGCCGCTCGCCAACCGCGCCGGCCAGGGCGACGGCGTCACCCGTCTCGCCGGCACCGAGTCCGCCGAGGTCGTCGATGCCTTCGTGCAACGGGCAGTGGAGCGCGTGCCCTACGCCGTCGGCGCCAACAACCACGAGGGGCCGTACGGTTCGTCGCGGCCCGAGCTCATGCGGCCCCTGCTCGCCTCGCTCCAGCGGCGCGGGCTGTTCTTCATGGACAGCGTGACGTCGCAGCGCAGCGTGGGCTACGCCGTGGAGCGCGAGATCGGCATGCCCGACCGGGTCAACAACCAGTTCCTCGACCACGAGGAGACCGACGAGAACTCGCGCGCCGCGCTGTTGCACCTCGCCGGCCTGGCGGCACGCAGCGGCTCTGGCATCGGCATCTGCCACGTCTACCACCCGTACGCGCTGCATGCGCTCCAGACCATCGGCGCGCAGCTCCAGGCCAAGGGCTACCGGTTCGCCGGCCTGTCGCAGGTCACCGCGGGGCTCCAGGGCGGGCTCGACGGCGGGATGCGAACCAGCGTGCCGGCGCGCTGACGCGCCGACCATCGCCTCTGTCCCTGCGGTGGGGACGGCGCGACGGTGGGGACGTGAACGGCGTGTCCGTTCGCGTTCAGGGTGCTGAAGGGACGTCATCGTGAAACCGAGACGCGTGCTGCTGTTGATCCTCGGGGGCCTCCTCGCCATCGCCGGGTTCGGTCTGCTCGTGGGCGGTGCCGGGCTGGGGTGGGCCGTGGCCACGCAACGCGACGACGCCGGCTTCTTCGCCACGTCGTCCGAGCGCTACGTGAGCGCCGGCTACGCGCTGACCACCAGCGAGATCGATCTGGGCCGACCGGGGAACGAGTGGTGGTCGGACCGCAAGGTCGCCACGGTGCGCGTGCGCGTGCAGGCGCCGGCCGAGCAGGCGATGTTCGTGGGCATCGCGTCGTCCGCTGACGTGGAGGCCTACCTGGCCGACGCGCCGCACGACGAAGTGACGAACGTCGACGTCTCGCCGTTCCGCGTCACGTACCGCGCCCACAACGCGGCGGGGACGGCATCGCCGTCGTCGCCGGCCGGGCTGACCATCTGGAAGGCGAACGCCTCGGGCGCCGGCGAGCAGACGGTGACGTGGAACGCCGAACCCGGCCGATGGGCGATCGTCGTGATGAACGCCGACGGCAGCAGGCCCGTCGCCGCCGACGTGCAGCTCGGCGCCAAGGTGCAGTACCTCGTCCCGGTGACCCTCGGCCTGCTCGGTTCGGGCTTCGTGGTGTTGCTGCTCGGTTCGCTCGTGCTGCTGCGCGGCGTGGTGCGGCCCGAGCGGGCGTTCGCTCCCGCGCCCACGCACGCCGGCTACCCCGTGCGCCTCGAGGGTCGGCTCGACGACGGCCTGAGCCGTTGGATGTGGCTGGTCAAGTGGTTCCTCGCCATCCCCCACTACCTGGTGCTGGCGGTGC
>JANPGL010000103.1:0-5906 GCA_031423915.1 Actinomycetes bacterium
TGACGAGGTCCTCGATGCGAGGACCGAAGCCCTCGGGCAGCGGGTCGAACTCGAAGTCCATACGAGCCGAGAGCGGCTCCATGTTCCCGCCGGTGACCGGCACCCGCCACTCGTTCCAGATCACCCCGCACAGCACGTGCAGCGCCGTGTGCGTCCGCATCAGCCGGTGACGGCGCTCCCACTCGACCGTGCCCGTGACCCGGTCGCCGACGGCCGGCAGCGGCCCGTCGCTCACCGAGTGCCACACGTCGTCACCCGCCTTGCGCACCTCGGTGACGGCCAGGCCGGCCAGCGCGCCGGTGTCGTGGGGCTGGCCGCCGCCCGTCGGGTAGAACGCCGTGCGGTCGAGCGCCAGCGCGGCCGGGGCGCCGTCGGCCGCGGGCCGCACCGCCGTGACGGCGGCGTCGAACTCGGTCAGGTAGGCGTCGCGCAGGTAGAGCAGCTCGGTCACGGTGGCAGTCTGCCCGGCGGCCGGACCGGGTGTGCACCGCTGCCCGCACGCCCGGGCCCCCGGTCCGTAAGCTGCCGCCCGTGCAACGGGTGACAGGGCGGACGCGTGGGATACGGCTCGCCGCGTTCGCGCTGGCCGCCGCCGTGCTGGCCGCGTGCACCGGGGGGAGCTCGGGGGGCACCACGGCCACCACCTCCACGCTGCCCAACGATCCGGCGCCTCCCACCACCGTGCGCGAGCGGCGCGCCGGCGCCGCGCTGCGCGTCGGCGTCGTGCTTCCCGTCACCGGACCCGACGCTGCGTTCGGGGCGCCGCTGAGCGCCGGCATCGAGCTGGCCAAGCAGCAGATCGACCAGGCCGGCGGCGTGAACGGCCAGCCGATCGAGCTCGTGACCGCCCTCGACGAGAGCAAGGACCTCGGGGCGCTCGGCCAGAAGATCCTCGACGGCGAGCTCGACGCGCTCGTCGGGCCGGCGTCGTCGAAGGATGCGCTCGCCATCGCCGAGACCGTCAACGACGCCCAGGTGGTGACGTGCTCGCCCACGGCCGGCAGCGTGGCCCTGTCCCGCTACGGCAACCGCTACCTGTTCCGCACCATCCCCTCCGACGCCATGGAGGGTGCGGCGCTGGCCAAGGCCATCGAACGATCGGGCCTCGGGTTGTCGGGCCCCGGCCCGGTGGCGGTGCTGTACCCCGACGACGACTACGGGCGGGCCATCTTCGACCGCCTCGGCAGCCAGCTGAACCCCCAGGCGGCGCGCCTCGTGTACTCGGCGCCCTACGACGCCGACGCCACGGTGCCCGAGCTCGACGCGCTCGCCGGCCAGCTCGACGGCGCCGAGCGGACCGGGGCCGTCGTCATCGGCCTCCCCGATGGGGGCGGGCGCGTGCTGGCCCGCCTGCGCGCCGCGCCGGGCTTCTTCCGCATCTCCCGCGTCTACGTGTCGTCGGCCATGCGGGAACCGACGCTGTACGAGAAGGTGGCCCCGGGCAAGGCCAACGCGCTGCAGAACGTGTACGGCGTGTCGCCGCTGGCCGACCCGCTGCTGGCCTCCTTCACTGCCGCCCTGCGCGCCGCCCGACCCGACGGCGGCAGCGCCTACGCCGCCTACGCCTACGACTGCCTGAACCTGGTGGCGCTCGCCGCCCAGGCGGCCGGCAGCAACGACCCGCGCGTGTTTCGCGACCGGCTCGCCGACGTCAGCCAGCTCGGCGCCCCGTGCGACACGTTCGCCGCCTGCGCGGAGCGGCTCGCGGTGAAGGACAACATCGACTACGGCGGCGTGTCGGGTCCCGTCGACATCGATGCGTCGGGCGACGTCACGAGCGCCCGCTACGAGCTGTTCACGTTCGACGAGAACGGCCGCGACGTGCGCGCCACGGTCGACTTCCTGGTCCCGTGACGCGGCGGTCGGTCGCCGCGCTGGCGGTCGCGCTCGTGCTCTCGGCGTGCTCGGCCGGCGGCAGCGGCAGCACGGGCCCCACCGCCCCCGGCGGCGGCACGATCGCCGACGCCACCCACCTCGTGGCCGAGAGCTCGGCCTCCACGAAGGACGTGGGAGCCGCAGCCGTCGTCGTGGGCGGCCGGCTGGCCCGCATGGGTGCTGCGGTCACGGTGACCGTCGGCCCGGTCGACACCGCGCTCACCACCAGCGCGCCCGTCGATGCGATCCTGCGCGAGGCGGCCGGACGCGCCGGACCCACCGAGCTGTGGTCGGTGACATCGACCGCAATCGGCGCCTGCGCAGCCGGATCGGCCAGCCTGCCGTCGCTGCCCGCCGGGCGGCGCTGCCACACGCTGGGCACGCGGCTGACGGGCGTCGAGTCGGTGGCGTCGGCGCGCGCCGCGCTGGAGCCGGGCATCGGCTGGTCGGTGGAGCTGTTCGTCGAGTCGGCCGGCTACGCCACGCTGCGCCAGGCGCTCGCCGGCGCCGCCGGTGCGCCGGTGGCGGTGGTGAGCGACCGCCAAGTCGTCGCCGTGGTCGACGCCGGTGCGGTGCTGGCGCTGCACGGTCGCATCGGGCCGGGTCTGACCGAGCGGGAGGCCCGCCGGCTGGCCGCCGCCCTCGTGGTCGACGACACCTCCCCGGTCGCCTTCCGTGCGCCCACGTTCGGGCCCGAGGCCGGCCCGCTCGCCGACGCCGACTTCTGGCTCGCCGCGCTGTCGGCCGACGTGTGCGGCACCGTGCTGCCGGACGCGCCGGCCACCCCCGACGCCAGCGGCATCCACTCCCACGGCGACGGCTTCGTCTACGCCCACCCGTCGAACCCCGGCGAGGCCGGCGACAACGCCACCCTCGGCCGCTGGCTCGGCCACGGCTCCTGGTCGGCCACCGCCGACCGCCTGGCGCTGTGGGACGGCACGCCTCACCGCACCGGCGACCGGTGCCCCGACGGCCGACCCGGCGTGGTCCGCTGGTGGGTCGACGGCGTCGAGCAATCCGGCGACCCGGAAAAGCACCGCATCGGCAACGGCGAAGCCATCATGCTGTCGTTCAACCCCGAGGGCGTCGACCCCGGCCCGCCGCCGGCGGCGGCCCGACTGCCGCTCCCCCGCCTGACGCCGGAGGCCTGACCATGCTGACGCCCGAGGCGCTCGCCACCATCGACGAGACGCTGTGGCGCCGGGTCGCTGACGAGCTCGTTCCGGGCGCGGCGTGGGGCGTGGTGGCCGGCGGCGGGCTGGTGCACCACGGAGGCCATGGGGTGTGCGCCATCGAGGGCGCACCCGTCGTCCCGGGGCCGACCACGCTTGCCCGCATCGCCTCGATGACGAAGAGCTTCACCGCCGCCGCGGTGCTGTCGCTGCGCGACGACGGCGTGCTCCGGCTCGACGATCCCATCGGCGAGCTGCTGCCCGAGGCCGCCGCGCTGCGCGGCCCCACCGCCGACGCGCCCGCCGTCACCGTGCGCCACCTGCTGTCGATGGACTCCGGTCTGCCCACCGACGACCCGTGGGCCGACCGCCACCTCGACCTGCGCGACGACGAGCTCGCCGTGCTGCTGGCGCCCGGCGCCTGGTTCGCCTGGCCGACCGGGACCGTCACCCAGTACTCGAACCTGGGGTACGCGCTCCTGGGGCGGCTCGTCGCCCGCCTCACCGGCCGCTCCTGCCAGGACGTGATCGACGAGCGCTTCCTCGGCCCGCTCGGCATGCACGACACCGTGTGGACGCCCCGACCCGACCAGGTCGACCGCGTGATCGGCCACCGCCTCGTCGAGGGAGCGTGGCACGTCGACGAGCCCGCACCGCTCGGCGACGGCGCGTTCGCGCCCATGGGCGGGCTGTGGTCGACGGTGGAGGATCTGGCCCGCTGGCTGGCGTTCTTCCTCGACGCGTTCCCGGCGCGCGACGACCCCGACGACGGGCCGTTGCGCCGGGCCACGCGGCGTGAGATGCAGCGGGCGTGGCGGGCCGATTCGCTCGAGGCCACGCCGTGCCACCAGTGCGACGGCGTCCGGGCCACGGCCGACGGGTACGCCGCCGGGCTACGGGTCATCGACGACGCCCACGTCGGCATCGCCGTGTCGCACTCGGGCGGCCTGCCCGGCTTCGGCTCGAACATGGTGTGGCTGCCCGACCGCGGCATCGGTCTCGTGTCGTTCGGCAACCTGAGCTACGCCCCCATGCGCGCCGCCAACCACGCTGCCCTCGACGCGCTCCACCATCGCGGCCAGCTCCCGCCGCCCCGCCCGCAGCCGGTGCCCGCCGCGTTGCACGACGCGGCCCGCTCGCTCGTCGACCTGCTCAACGGCTGGGACGACCGGGCGGCGCACGCGCTCTTCGCCGACAACGTGGGGCTCGACGACCCCTTCGACCGGCGGCGCCGGCAGGCGGCCGATCTGGTCGCCGCCACGGGCCGACTCGAGCTCGCCGACGTCAGCGCCGAGAACGGGGCCGACGCCACCGTGACGGCGCGCGGCGAGCTCGGCTCCGCCACGATCCTGTTCCAGCTCCACCCCCTCGTGCCGCCGCGCGTGCAGTGGTACGAGGCGACCGCCGACGAGCCGGACGTGCGCTGACCGCTCAGGCGGCCATTCGACGCGACGGCTCCGAGGCCTGCGCCGCGACGGTGCGGGGCGACGGCGCGGCCCCCTCGCCGAGGGACACGAACGTCACCACCACGGCGGCGACCGCCAACCCCGCGGCGGCCACGCCGCCCGCGACGAGTCCGGCACCGACGACCACATCCAACAGGGAGTTCGCGAGCATGCCGTCAGTGTCGGCCGACGCCGTGTCGTCTGCATCCCCCCACGGGAGACTTGCCGATCAACCGAAAGACGGATGCGGCCCGGTGCCCCCTAGACCAGGTGGACGAGCTCGTCGACCTCGGTGACCATGCCCACGTAGAACGGCCCGAACTCGGCGTACACGGCCGAGGCCGTGTCGAACCGCATCGTGTAGACGACGTCCTTGAGGTCGTCGGCGTGGTGGCCGAACAGCGTGACGCCCCACTCGTAGTCGTCGAGCCCGGCCGAGGCCGTGATGAGCTGCACGATGCGGCCGGCGAACTTGCGGCCCGACGTGCCGTGCTCGTGCATCAGGTCCTTGCGCTCGTCGAACGGCAGCGTGAACCAGTTCTGCGCCTCACCCCGGCGCTTCGACATCGGGTAGAAGCACCAGGCGTGCTTCCCCTCGGGCGGCAGCTCGGGATACAGGCGCGGGTGCAGCATCGCTTCGGGCAGCCCCTTGGCGTACTCGGACACCTCGGTCATCGAGCAGTACGAGTCGACCACGGCCAGGCCAGCGTGCTGGAGCGCGGTCTGCAGCGTGCGAAGGCGGCGCAGGTCGGGGCCGAGGGCCATGAACGCCAGGTCGGCCTTGTGGCCGAGCACGGACACCGAGACCACCTGGTGCCCGTCGGTCTGGCACGCCTTCACGGCGGCGACCACCGCCTCGCCATCGAAGTTGGGGGTCGTCTTGCAGAACAGGTGCAGCACGCCCCACCCGATGGAAGGACTGATCGGCTCGGCCATGCCCTGCAGGCTACTGCGGTCCCTGCGCGCCACCCGGGGCGCGGCTGGGCCAAGCTGGGGGCATGGCTCTGGCGGAGTACGTCCTGTTGCCCCTGCGCGGCCTGCGCGCCGCCGGGCGCAGCGCGTCCGGCCGGGCCCGGGACTACCTGGGCTCGCTCCCGGTGGGGACCCGGTCAGGCCGGGGGCGGACCCGGTTCGAGGTCGTCGACGGCATCGGCGACGACGGCCCCCGCCTGGTGCGCGCCGAGCCCGACGCGGCCGCCGCGTTGCGGGCCGAGCAACCGGGCCTGCGCCTCGTGCCCGTTCGCTGGTACCTACCGGCCCGCAGCCGCTACCACCTGGCCGCCCGCGTCGGCCGGGCCGACACCGTGTCGGTGCGGGTCGTGGTGCGCTCGCGGCTCGACGGCACCCCGGTGCCCGGCGCCGAGGTCATCGCCGTCGTCGACGCCCGACGCGACCTCGGCGCGGCGGGGTTCAC
>JANPGL010000104.1:0-3502 GCA_031423915.1 Actinomycetes bacterium
AGCAGCGGTTGATGAAGGCCGCCGAGGAGTGGGCCGAGTTCAACCCGATGCTCGGCACCCGCGGCGTGCGCCTCGGCGTGGTGAAGCCGGGCCTGTACGCCATGCAGGTGCAGGCCCTCATGGAGGCCGCGGCCGAGCTGCGGGCCCAGGGCAAGAACCCCATCGTCGAGGTGATGATCCCGCTGACCGTCACGCGTGAAGAGCTGGCGCTGGCCCGCAGCTGGGTGCAGGGCGCCATCGACGCCGCGATCAAGGGCCTCAAGAAGAAGCCGAAGGTCTCGATCGGCACGATGATCGAGACACCGCGGGCGGCGCTGTGCGCCGACGAGATCGCGGAAGAGGCCGACTTCTTCAGCTTCGGCACGAACGACCTGACGCAGATGACGTTCGGCTTCAGCCGTGACGACGTCGAGAGCCGGATGATGCCCGCGTACCTCGAGCAGGGCCTGCTGAAGCGGAACCCGTTCGAGACGATCGACCAGAACGGCGTGGGCCAGCTCGTCCGGATGGGGGCGACCAAGGGACGCGCCGCCAAGCCGGGCCTGAAGCTCGGCGTGTGTGGCGAGCACGGTGGCGACCCCGAGTCGATCCAGCTGTTCTTCGAGGCGGGCCTCGACTACGTGTCGTGCTCGCCGTTCCGTGTGCCGATCGCCCGCCTGGCCGCGGCGCAGTCGGTGCTGGGCGCCTCCGGCGCCGACATGCGCTGACCCGAACCGAGACGTACCCGACACCGGGGCGACCACCCGTTCGACCGAACGGGCGGCCGCCCCGGGGCGTATCTCCGGTCGGTCCGTCAGGTCGGGAGCGGCGGACCGCCCGTACACTGGGCACATGCAGATCACGACCCGTCAGACCCCGTCGTTCGGTGTGGGTCGCCTGGCCCTGGCGGCCAACGAGCAGGTCCGTGTCGAGGCCGGGGCCATGATGGCCATGTCGGGCGGCACCACCCTCCAGGCCAAGATGGAGGGTGGGTTCCTGAAGTCGATCAAGCGGGCCGCGCTCGGCGGAGAGAGCTTCTTCGTGACGACCTACACGGCACCCGCCCAGGGTGGCTGGGTCGACGTGGCCGCCCGCCTGCCGGGCGACCTGGCGCCGCTCGAGGTGGCCCCCGGTCGCTCGTTGTTCATCTCCAAGGGGTCCTGGCTGGCGTCGGCGTCGACGGTGGAGCTCGACACCCAGTGGGGCGGCTTCAAGAACCTGTTCGGCTCCGAAGGCGGGTTCATCGTCCGGGCCGGTGGCGAAGGCCCCGTGCTCGTGGCGTGCTACGGCGCGCTCGAGACCTGGAACCTCGAGGCCGGCCAGACCATCACGCTCGACACCGGTCACATGGTGGCGTACGAGGACACGGTGCAGCTCCAGATCCGCAAGGTGACCGGTGGCCTGGTGCAGACCTTCAAGTCGGGCGAGGGCCTCGTGTTCGACTTCACGGGTCCGGGCAAGGTCCTGACGCAGACGCGCAACCCGAACGAGCTGATCGGTTGGATCCAGTCGTTCGTGGGCACCTCGAACTCGGGCGGTTCCGGTCCGGCCGGCGCCCTCGGCGGCCTGTTCGGCCGCGACTGACGCTCGCCCCCTCATTCCCCCGTGCTCTTCGCCAGCGGCACCGCCCGCGACTCCTTCGTCGTCCTCTCCGTGCCCTGGTGGGCCTGGGTGGCGACCAACGGCGCAGTCGCTGCGCTCCTGGTGCTCGACATCGTCGTACTGCACCGCGAGGCGCACGTGCCCACGTTGCGGCGCGCCGCGGTCGAGACCGTGTGCTGGCTGGCGGTCGGCATCGGCTTCGGAGGGGTGGTGCTGGCGTCGTTCGGCGGCCCGGCGGCGACGGAGTACTACTCGGGCTACCTGATCGAGTTGGCCCTCAGCATCGACAACGTCTTCGTGTGGGCGCTGATCATGACGTTCTTCGCCGTGCCCCGCGCGTTCCAGCACCGGGTGCTGTTCTGGGGGATCTTCGGCGCGGTGCTGTTGCGCGCCGCGTTCGTCTTCGCGGGCGTGGCGTTGGTGGAGCGGTTCGAGTGGATCCTCGTCGTGTTCGGCGTCTTCCTGCTGTACACGGCGTGGAAGCTGCTGCGCTCGGACGACGACGAGGAGATCAACCCCGAACACAATCCCTTCCTGCGCCTCGTGCGGCGCGTCGTCCCCTCGACCACCGAGTACGACGGCCAGAAGCTGTGGACGCACGTCGCCGGCCGCCGGCTGGCCACCCCGTTGTTCGCCGTCCTCGTGCTCGTGGAGACGACCGACGTGCTGTTCGCCGTCGATTCGGTGCCCGCCGTGCTCGGCGTGAGTCGCGAGCAGTTCATCGTCCTCACGTCCAACGCCTTCGCCATCCTGGGCCTGCGGGCGCTGTACTTCCTCCTCGCCGACCTCCACGCCCGGTTCCGGTACCTGCAGCCGGGCCTGGCCGTCATCCTGGCGTTCGTGGGGCTGAAGATGATCGTGGCGCACTGGGTGCACGTGTCGACGCCCGCCTCCCTGGCGGTGATCGTGGTCGTCCTGGCCGCTTCGGTCGGAGCCTCGGTCCTGCTCGACCCGTCCGGCACCCCCGAGGCACCCGGTCCGGGAGCCTGACCCGGATCAGCGCCGATAGCCTCGACGCCGTGGGGATCGTCGACGAGGACATCGAACGGGTGCGCTCCGCCGTGTCGATCGTCGACGTCGTCACCCCGGTCACGCAGCTGCGGCGGGTCGGCCGGAACTGGGTGGGTCTGTGCCCGTTCCACGCCGAGAAGTCGGGCTCGTTCAACGTGCGCGAGGAGACCGGGCGCTACAAGTGCTTCGGGTGTGGAGCCAGCGGCGACGCCATCACGTTCGTGCGCGAGACCGAGCACCTCGACTTCGCCGCCGCCGTCGAGTTCCTGGCGGTGAAGGCCGGTGTCCAGCTCCGCTACACGACCGGTGGCGAGGGACGCGAGCGCCAGCATCGCAAGCACCTCGTCGAATCCGTGGCGCGAGCTGTCGACTGGTACCACGACCGACTGTTGAAGGCGCCCGACGCCGGCCCGGCCCGGGCCTACCTGCGCAGCCGCGGGATCAGCGGCGACACCGTGCGGACGTTCCGCATCGGCTGGGCGCCCGACGCCTGGGACGAGCTGGTCCGGCACGCCGGCATCGGGTCAGACGAGCTGCGCGAGACGGGCCTCGCCCACCTGTCCAAGCGTCAGACGCTCATCGACGCGTTCCGCAACCGCATCCTGTTCCCGATCCTCACCGAATCGGGCGAGGCCGTGGCGTTCGGCGGGCGGATCCTGCCCGGCTCGACCGACCCGGCGAAGTACAAGAACTCGCCGGAGACGCCGATCTACGCCAAGTCGAAGACGCTCTACGGGCTCAACTGGGCCAAGAGCGACATCGTCACCGCCGACCAGGTGATCGTGTGCGAGGGCTACACCGACGTGATCGGGTTCCACACGGCGGGCATCCCCCGCGCCGTGGCCACGTGCGGCACGGCGCTCACCGAGGAGCACGTGCGCCTGCTCACCCGGTTCGCCAAGCGCGTGGT
>JANPGL010000105.1:0-2266 GCA_031423915.1 Actinomycetes bacterium
GCACGGTACGGCCCGGCGGTCGTCGGCGCGCTGACGACCCGGGTGTCGTTTGCCGGGCGGGGGCGGGGGGCACACCACGGGTCCGAAGCCGCTGACCTCGAAAGGGACGCTCCCCCATGTCGCCCAGCAAGAAGTCGACCACCAAGAAGGCGACGACCAGGAAGTCGCCTCCCACGAAGGCGTCCTCTCCCGGTGATCCGCGCCGTGTCACGACCGATACCGGGAGCGGCGGCGAGCTGCACCAGGTCGCCCGACCGGGCGACGAGGTCCTCACGACGCAGCAGGGTGCGCCGGTGGCCGACGACCAGAACACGCTCCGGCTCGGTGACCGCGGCCCGGCCCTGCTCGAGGACAACCACTTCCGGGAGAAGATCTTCCACTTCGACCACGAGCGGATACCCGAACGGGTGGTGCACGCCCGCGGGTACGGCGCCCACGGCTACTTCGAGACCACCGAGTCGCTGGCTGACCTGACCAGTGCCGACCTGTTCCAGCGGGTCGGAGAGCGGACGCCGGCCTTCGTCCGGTTCTCCACGGTGGCGGGCAGCGCGGGCTCGGCCGACCTGGCTCGCGACGCGCGGGGCTTCGCAGTGAAGCTCTACACGAAGCAGGGCAACTGGGACATCGTCGGCAACAACATCCCGGTGTTCTTCATCCAGGACGCCATCAAGTTCCCCGACCTCATCCACTCGGTGAAGCCCGAGCCGGACCGGGGCTTCCCGCAGGCGCAGTCGGCTCACGACAACTTCTGGGACTTCGTGTCGCTCATGCCCGAGTCGACCCACATGCTCCTGTGGGTCATGTCCGACCGCGCCATCCCTCGGTCGTTCCGCTTCATGGAGGGATTCGGCGTCCACACGTTCCGCTTCGTGTCGGCCGAGGGTCGGTCGACGTTCGTGAAGTTCCATTGGAAGCCCGAGCTGGGCATGCAATCGGTCCTGTGGGACGAGGCCGTGAAGATCAACGGCGCCGACCCCGACTTCCATCGCCGTGATCTCTGGGATGCCATCGCCGCCGGGAACTTCCCCGCCTGGGAGCTCGGTGTGCAGGTGTTCGACGACGCCTTCGCGGACGAGTTCGCCTTCGACGTGCTCGACGCCACCAAGCTCATCCCCGAGGAGCTCGTGCCGGTTCGCCGCGTGGGGCGGCTGGTGCTCGACCGCACCGTCGACAACTTCTTCGCCGAGACCGAGCAGGTGGCGTTCTGCACGCAGAACGTCGTGCCCGGCATCGACTTCACCAACGATCCTCTGTTGCAGGGCCGGAACTTCTCGTACCTCGACACGCAGCTGAAGCGGCTCGGCGGGCCGAACTTCACGTACCTGCCTGTCAACGCGCCGAAGTGCCCGTTCGCCACGTTCCAGCAAGACGGTCACATGGCCACGGGCAACCGGGTGGGGCGCGTGAACTACGAGCCGAACTCGTGGGGCGATGAGGGGGGCCCGCGTGAGGATCCCTCGACCGGGTTCACCCCCTTCCCCGCCGAGGAGACGGGTGCCAAGCGGCGCCTCCGGCCGGCGAGCTTCGCCGACCACTACAGCCAGGCCGGCCAGTTCTACCGGAGCCAGCTCCCGGTCGAGCAGGAGCACATCGTCGACTCGTTCGTGTTCGAGCTCAGCAAGGTGCGGCGGGAGGACATCCGGGAACGCATGGTGGCGAACCTGGGCAACGTCGACGCCGATCTGGCGGGCTCGGTCGCCGGCGGCCTCGGCATGGTCGACGTGCCCGCACCGTCGGCGGCGGCGGCCGACCCGATCGGCGACCTGGCCCCGTCGCCGGCGTTGAGCATCCTGGCCAACGGGCCCAGCTCGTTCTCCGGCCGCAAGGTGGGCGTGCTCGTCACCGACGGCACGAGCGCGTCGGTGTGGACCGCACTGAGCGAGGCGTTGGCGGCCGAGGGTGCCGACGTCGAGGTGATCGCCGAGCGCGTCGCCGGGGTCACCCTCGATGACGGCACCGTGCTGCCTGCGCAGCAGATGGTCGGCGGCGGTCCGTCGGTGCTCTACGACGCCGTCGCCGTGCTGGCGTCGGCCGCAGGTGTCGGGTCCCTGGCCGCGTTGCCGCCGGCCCGCAACTTCGTGGCCGACGCCCACGCCCACCACAAGTTCGTGGGCTACGTGTCCACGGCGTCCGCGCTGTTCGCCGCGGCCGGACTCGTCGATGTCCCGGACGACGGCTACGTCGACCTGGACGGCGCCGACGGCGCCGACGCCTTCGTCATCGCCTGCCGGGCGCTGCGCTACTGGGATCGCCCGTGAGCGAGCCG